>NZ_QSBK01000014.1:0-72913 GCF_003465685.1 Collinsella sp. AF04-24 | reverse complement strand
CGGCTGATCCGGTCCGACCGGGCCGCGCGGCAAGGAGATATATTGCCAGACCGCGAAGCCCTGTGGGTCGTCAATTCCACTCTTCACAAGTCCTACACAACATATCGCTTTCTATAGCTAATAGAAAGACTGGTGCGGATCTTCCGCACGTATCAGATGATGACCCTTTGGTTTAGGAATATATAGAGATCGGTCACCTGTAAGTGTCTATCTACCCGCGCTTTTAGCAATGTAAACCGCGCTTCAGATAAAAAGAGGGAGCGCCGCGCACAACGCGACACTCCCCTAGCGATTCAAGAGAATCTATTAGGCCTCGAGAGCCTTCTTGGCGATGGTAGCCAGCTCGTTGAAGGACTCGATGTCCTCGTAAGCCATCTGAGCCAGGACCTTGCGGTCGAGCTCGATGCCGGCAACCTTCAGGCCGTGCATGAACTGAGAGTAAGAGATGTCGTTCAGGCGAGCAGCAGCGTTGATACGGGTGATCCAGAGAGAACGGATCTCGCGCTTCTTGTTGCGGCGATCACGATACTGATACTGCAGGGAGTGCTGGACCTGCTCTTTAGCATGCTTGTAAGTACGCGAAGCGGCACCGTAGTAACCCTTCGCACGGTGCATAACGGTACGGCGCTTCTTCTTGGCGGCAACAGCGCGCTTAATACGTGCCATGTTCTATCAACTCCTAGACGGTAAAACGAAAAACGGGAACGCGAACTTAGGCGAGACGCGACTTGATGACCTTGCGGTCGGCAGCGGCGATCTCGGTCTCCTGACGGAAGCCACGCTTACGCTTGGTGGACTTCTTGCTCAGGATGTGGCTCTTGAAAGCCTTGGCGCGCATAAGCTTGCCGGTACCAGTCTTGCGGAAACGCTTCTTGGTGCCGCTGTGGGACTTCATCTTAGGCATGAAATACTCCTTAATCGGTTACAGAACACTAGTTACTTGCTATCGCTTGCCGCTTTATCCTCATCGAAGGCGCCCTTAATCGGGGCGAGCAGCATAAGCATGTTACGGCCTTCCATCTTAGGCTTGGACTCGACCGTAGCGTAAGGCTTGAGATCCTCGGCGAGACGCTCGAGAACGTTAAGGCCCTGCTCCGGGTGAGCCATCTCACGGCCGCGGAACATGATGGTGATCTTAACGCGTGCGCCCTTCTTGAGGAAACGCAGAACGTGGCCCTTCTTGGTCTCGTAGTCGCCAACGTCGATCTTGGGTCGGAACTTCATTTCCTTGACCTCGACCTTGGACTGGTTCTTACGAGCAGCCTTGGCCTTCATGGCCTGCTGGTACTTGAACTTACCGTAGTCCATGACCTTGCAGACCGGCGGCTCCGCGTTGGGAGCGATCTCGACCAGGTCGAGACCCTGATCGTCGGCGACGCGCTGGGCATCGCGGATGGCGAACAGGCCGAGCTGAGAGCCATCGACGCCAATCAAACGACACGAAGATGCAGTGATCTCGTCGTTGATGCGGGTGTCATCAGACTTAGCTATTTTCCCTACCTCCATTCATAAAAAAATAACCCGGCGCTTCTCAGCAACCAGGTCGTACACATAGACTTCCTCGATTTGAGGAAGGGAATCTAAGTTGTATGACCAGTCAGCTGCTCATTGGCGCCAAAAGGTGGGAACCCTCAGGTTCCTCTTTAGGGCATTGCGGGAACAACGCCTTGCGAATAATAACACGTACAGCGCGTTATCACATTACGTACACGAAAAAGGGACCTTGACCCCCTTGAACACTCGCTTGCATGAATGGTGCCCGAGGCGAGACTCGAAGGGCCTTCGCTTCGCGAAGCCCCGGGCTTCGGGCGCGTGGCGCCCTCGCCACGCTCCGCTACAAACAGGCCACAGGCCTGTTTGCTTAACACTTCGCGCGCTCACGCGAGTTCGGCACGAAAAAGGGGACCGCAACCCCCTTGAACGCTCACTTGCATGTATGGTGCCCGAGGCGAGACTCGAACTCGCACGTTGTTGCCAACGGTGGATTTTGAGTCCACTGCGTCTGCCAATTCCGCCACTCGGGCACGCAATGCGTGAGTTAGTTTATCACAGCTTTCTACCGATTAGTCCGAAAATGGAACTTCGAGCATTTCGATGAGTTCGACCGTGCGGAGCATCTCGCGCCGACGGCATCCGCGACCGTCGACCGAAGCCTCACCCATCTGGTTATCGTAAGGGTCCTCGCGCATGCCGTCGAAAGAAGGCTCAAACTCTGCCTGGAATCGATTGTTGGCCACCATACGCCACGGGTCGAGATTGCCAAAGTAGTGACGGCGGCGCCACTCCTCCCCCATCCTGCGAGCAGAAGATCCAAATGACACGTCGGCGTTGAGCCAACCGGTCTGCGGCGTATAGAACTCTGCCCAGTCGTGCGACCCCACCGAATCGGGCGCAACATACAGGCCGCTCTGCCAACGGGCAGGCACGCCCGCGATACGGCACATGGTGATAAACGTGAGCGCCATAACGCCGCAATCGCCGCGGAGCGAATGCGTGCAGTCATCGGCAATAGATCCCAAAAGCAAGTACGGCGGCTGATAGCGATAGTCGATGTACTGCGTCAGGTAATCATAGATAGCACGGGCGCGATCGAGCGGATCCTCGAGCCCGTCAATGACACGGGCTGTCAGCTGCTGTAGATACGGCGTGAATGCAATGTGCGGACGGTCCTCGGAGGTGTCCACGGGCAGTGGCGCGTCCATGCAAGGATGCACCGGAAGCGCACCCCCATAGACATCACGATAAGCGGCATCAATTTGATAGCGATAGGTCACCGAGAATGAGCGCTCACTCGAAGAAGACCACGAGGCGGTACGCGCCGAAGCATTCGCGGGGGCAACAGCACCCTCCGGCGTCATATCGAGAACCTCGATATGAGACTGTTGACGACAGGCGGCGGCAACGGGTAGCCACGCGCGAACAGTCTCTCCATCTAGAGCACCGGGGACAGACACGGACGCTTTAAGCGTAATGACGCGAGCCAATCCGTTTTGTGACTCCATCTCCTTGAGCATCTCGTTGCGCAGTGCTATTCCGTCCGTAGAATCGGGCCGCATGCCGGGAACCTCTTTGGGATATACGCGAAGCGAATCGAGGAAGTTGTCGAGAACGAACAGTTCGCCATCGATAAAGCGCCAGTCAATACGCTTACGATTAATCAGGTCATCAAACTGCTCTTCGGTAAACTCTGGCCACTCCTCGCGAATCATCGCAATAGCCTGATCGCGCGACACCGAAAAATGAAGCGGCGTCTCGAGCATGCGATACCGCTCGGCACGAACACAAGCAGCCAGCGAAGGCTCGGGGTTCTGCTCCAAAAGGCGATCGCAGGCAGCAACAGCCTGCGTCAAATACCCGGCATCCTTAAGACGAAGAATCTCAGGCGGTAGTCCAATATCGAGATGACGAAAATCATCACTGCAAACATCAACAGAGCAGCCAACAGGACCCTCGTCAATAACCTTCCCATCCGAAGGCAGTACATTAATAACAGCCATACCAAAACTCCAAGTCACTAGAACGCTTGAAGCACATTGTACCGACATAAAAACAAAGCCCCAACCAAGGAGCCCCACACGCCGATAAACGGTACCTATTTAATTATCTCAGCCCCGTAACCCTGCGGCGTTAAACGAAGGAAGCCCCGTTTCCCCGGAGCTGATTCCGTCGCGCGACTTCTGGCGAAGCCAGGTGAGCGCGAGGGAAACAGCGTAGGGGAAACGGGGCCTCCGGCGGGAAGTTAAACCGCTACTTACGCCTTGTTGACGGAGCCAAACTCCTCCATGAGCTCCTTGGTGCGGGCAACGATGTTGTCGCGACCAGGCTTGAGGAGCTTGCGGGGGTCAAAGCCCTTGCCCTGCTGATCCTTGCCAGCCTCGATGTACTCGCGGACGCCCTTGGCGAAGACGAGCTGCAGGTCGGTGTTGACGTTGATCTTGGAGATGCCCAGGGAGATGGCCTTCTTGATCTGATCCTCGGGGATGCCGGTGCCACCGTGCAGAACGAGGGGCAGGTCACCGGTCTGGGCCTTAATCTCGCCCAGACGCTCGAAGGAAAGACCAGCCCAGTCGGCGGGGTACACGCCGTGGATGTTGCCGATGCCGCAGGCGAGGAAGTCGACACCCAGGTCAGCGATCTGCTTGCACTCAGCAGGATCAGCGAGCTCGCCGCTGGAGGTCACGCCGTCCTCGGTGCCGCCGATGCCGCCGACCTCGGCCTCGATGGACATGCCCTTGGAGTGGGCAAGCTCAACGAGCTCCTTGGTGCGGTCGAGGTTAAGCTGGAAGGTCTCCTCGTGAGAGCCGTCATACATGATGGACGTGAAGCCGGCCTCGATGCACTTGAAGCAGTCCTCGTAAGAACCGTGATCGAGGTGAAGGGCGACGGGAACGGTAACGCCCGTGGCCTCGACGGCAGCCTTGACCATGTCGGCGCAGACCTTGAAACCGCCCATCCACTTAGCGGCACCAGCGGTGCACTGAAGGATCAGCGGAGACTTGGCCTCCTCGGCGGCCTGGAGAATAGCCAGGGTCCACTCGAGGTTGTTGGTGTTGAAGGCACCAAGACCGTACTTGCCGGCCTCGGCCTTCTTGAGCATGTCTGCTGCGTTGACGAGCATAAAAGAAACCTCCTGTAAGGTTGCTCCGATAACGCCTGAGATTTTACCACGGCGCACCCGAGCATAAACGTTCGTTTGTTCACGAATATCGTCCAAACAGACTTTTTTGACCGTTTGCCCTACGAAATCGACCCGTTGGGGAAAAATAGCTTGACGTTTGGACGCTTCTCGTGCTTCAAAAGCCGACTATTAAGCTAAATCTGCATGAAAGGGTTCTGCATGAGCTCGCGTGCCATGGTGGTCGAATCGCCATGACCGGTTAGGCAAACGGTATCGGGCGGGAGAAGCCGGGCGAGCTTGGAGAGCGAGCGCAGAATCGCCGCCTCGTCTCCTCCAGAAAGATCGGTGCGGCCGTGGCTGCCCGGGAATAGCGTGTCGCCCACAAAGGCAATGTTCCCCTGCTCGGTGGCGGCGAACAGAACGATGCCGCCCGGTGTGTGCCCGGGCACCTCAATTACCTGCAGGCAAATGTCGCCCAGCTCAATGGTGTCGCCCTCGGCAAGCAGCCGCGTCGGCTCCCCGGGGTCGGGCGTCTCAATGCCCCACATAGCTCGCTGTTCCTCGATGTTCGCATGCGGCACAGCTGCGTCCTTGCCGCACAGCTCGTACAGGGCGTCGGCGCCAACGGCGGCCCGAACTCCAGCGACACCGCCAACATGGTCGGCGTGACCGTGCGTGCAAACGGCGCCGAGCACCTGCACATCGGGGTGTTCGGCTCGAATATGCTCCACCAAGCGCTCGCCTTCCCATGCGGGGTCGATAATCACGCACTCATTGTCCGAAATGACAGCATAGCTATTGGTCTGAATGGGACCGTTTACGAGCGTCTCGATCTCGACCGATCCCTTGGGAGTTAAATCCAAGGACACAGCACTCATGCCCCTCTCCTCTCTATAGAACTCGAGGCATCAAACGATGCCTCGAGTGTAGCGAATATCGATAATGTGGCACGTTCGTCGCGACTAAACGCGACGCTTGAGCTGAGCTCCACCCTCACCCGGCATCAGACGGCGTGCGTCATAGACCGAGTCGACACTGCTGATGGAAGCCAGCAGCGGATCCAGACCACTCGCGTCCGAAATCTCGACCATAAAGCGCAGGGTTGCAATACCCTCGCGGTTGGTCGACGTGGCGGCAGAAAGGATATTGCCGCCCGCATCGCCAATGGCAATGGTGACATCCTTGAGAAGGCCCATGCGGTCCAGGCACTCGACCACGATCTCAACCTGGAACAGGGTATCGGCAGCGCCGTCCCACTCAACGTCAATCATGCGCTCGGGGTGTTCCATAAGACCCTTGACGTTGGGGCAGTTGGCACGGTGCACCGAGACGCCGCGGCCGCGCGTGATGAAGCCCACGATATCGTCGCCCGTCACGGGGTTGCAACAATGCGCCAGACGAACCAGCAAGCCGCTGTTGCTCTCGCCCTTGACGATGATACCGTTGCTGGCGCTCTTGCCACGCTTTTGGGGCTTGCGGTTGGATCCGCGCGCGGGCTGCTTCACGACCTCGGCAATGGCCTCGGCCTTGGCGAGCTGCTCCTCGGGCTTGGGATCCAAGATCTGCTCGACTTTGTTGCCCACGGCACGCGGGGCGACTTTGCCCGCCCCAACGGCTGCGAACAGGTCCTCGAGCTGCTTGTAGTTAAACTGCTCTGCCACGGCATTGAGCGCACGCGTAGATCGCGGCGTAGAGATGCCGTACCCGCGCTTGCGCAGGTCCTTGGCCAGTATATCGCGGCCGGCGGCAGCGTCATCGTCTTTGGTCGCGGCAGCGAAGTAACGGCGAATCTTCGACTTGGCCGAAGGTGTCTTGACGATCTTGAGCCAATCACGCGACGGCTTGGAACTCTTGTTAGTCAGAATCTCGACACGGTCACCCGTCTTGATCTCATGCGTGAGCGGCGCGACCGCACCGTTGATCTTAGCGCCGACGCAGTGGTTGCCCACCTCGGTGTGAACGGCATAGGCAAAGTCGAGCGGCGTGGAGCCGGCACGAAGCGCCATGACCTCGCCCTTGGGCGTAAAGACAAAGATCTCCTGGTCGAAGAGGTCGACCTTCAACGAGTGCAGGTATTCCTTGGCATCGGTAATCTCATCAGACGCTGCCCAATCGAGCGAATGCTTGAGCCAGTTTATCTGGTCGTCCAGACGCTGGGCATCATTGGTCTTTGAAGCAGACGATCCGCCCGACTTCTTGTACAGCCAGTGGGCGGCGATGCCGTACTCGGCCTGCTCGTGCATCTCGTAGGTTCGAATCTGAATCTCGAGCGGACGGGCCGTGGGGCCGATGACCGTCGTGTGGAGCGACTGGTAGTTATTGACCTTGGGCATGGCGATATAGTCTTTAAAGCGGCCGGGCATGGGGTGCCACAGCGTGTGCACCGCGCCGAGCGTGGAGTAGCAATCGCGCACCGAATGCGTGATGACGCGCAGTGCCACCAGGTCGTAGATCTCGGAGAATTCCTTGCCCTTGCGCTTCATCTTTTGGTAGATGGACCAATAGTGCTTGGAACGGCCGTTGATCTGGAAGTCTTCCAGGCCAATGCGGTTGAGCTCGTCGGTGAGCGTCTTGATGGTCTCGGCCAGATAGCGCTCACGGACCTCGCGCGACTCCGCCACCATGCGTGCGATGCGCTGGTAGGCATCGGGCTCCAGGTAGAAGAAGGACAGGTCCTCGAGCTCCCATTTAATGGAGCTCATGCCCAGACGGTCGGCCAGGGGCGCATACACGTCCATGGTCTCGCGAGCCTTAAACAGGCGACGGTCCTCACGCAGGGCTGCAAGGGTGCGCATGTTGTGCAGACGGTCGGCAAGCTTAACGATGATGACGCGGATGTCCTTGGACATGGCGAGGAACATCTTTCGCAGCGTGAGCGCCTGTTTCTCGTCCATACTGTCGACTTCGATGTTGGTGAGCTTGGTCACGCCATCGACGAGCTCGGCCACCGTATCGCCAAACAGGCCGGAAACATCGGCAAGCGAGGTCTCGGTATCCTCGACGGTATCGTGCAGCAGCGCGGCGCACACTACATCGCAGTCCATCTTGAGATCGGCCAAAATGATGGCCACCTCGACGGGATGGTTGATGTACATCTCACCCGAGCGGCGCTTTTGGTTGCAGTGCTTCTCGGCAGCAAAGCAATAGGCCTGCTCCACCTTAGAAAAGTCGTCCTCATTCATATATTTGAGGCACAGGCGCTCCAGTTTGTCGTAGCTGTCCGCCATAATCTCGGGCGGCAGCTCATCGGCATGCTTATAGTGCTCCATCTCCGAGAACGGCTGGAGGGTGGAATCATGGGCGGTACGGGCTGCGGCATCCATCGAGGTCCCCTTCCCCTAGGCCCGCGGTACGATCGGGCGGTTAACTTTGGCTAGCATATCAGAAGCGCACGAATCGAGCGCCCAACTCCGGAAAGCCGAGAACTCCATGCGCGAGCGCAAGCCCTCCAAATAGCGAATTGACCTGCTCAATTGCACACGGCCGGGGTTTTCGGCCATCGCGATGCGACGGGTGTCGTCAAACCCCGAAACGCGACAGAAACCAAGCTCTTCGAAGATTCCCAGGCCACTTTCCACCGAGCGCTCGTCGACCGGCGTGCGAGCATCGATGGCAAGGCACATCTGCGCGATGTCGATATCGCTTGCGCAGAATGAATCATCCCCGGTCTTACCGCGGTTGGAGCGCCACATGGTCTGCAGCGCACGATAGAGTGTGACGAGTTCGTCGCGCTCGGGTGCGTAGCAGTCGAGCAGGCGCTCGTTGATGCGGGCGTCGCGCGACGAATAGAGCAGGTGGATCACGGCGGGCTGTCCGTCACGACCGGCACGCCCGCTCATCTGGTTGAACTCAATGGCGCCAAACGGCATGTGGTACAGCACGACATGGCGGATATCGGGCAGATTGACACCCTCGCCAAAGGCAGAGGTCGAGACGATGCAGCTGAGGCTTCCGTCTCGGAATGCTTCCTCCACGCGGCGGCGATCGGAGCGCGCAAGCCCCGCGTTATAGAACGCGATATGGGTTGCGCAATCGGGCACACGCTTGCGCAACGTCTTGGCGAGCGCCACGGACTGGTCGCGCGAATTGACGTAAATGACGGTCTTCTCCCCCGTCGCCACGATCGACACCAAACGGTTCTCGCGGCTCGCAAGGTCGCGGTCGTCCTCGAGCTGCAGGTTCTCGCGCACCGTCTCGTCGACCACCGTGCGAGTAATCGGCAGCATGCGGGCAAGCTCGGCCACGACCGGAGCCGTCGCGGTGGCCGTCGCAGCCATAACAACCGGGTCGCCCAGGGCTTTGAGGATATCGGGCATGTCGAGATAGGCGCTGCGGTCGCCGCCCTTGGCAAGGCCGGCGTGGTGCGCCTCATCGATAACGACAAAGCCGATGCGGCCCGAACGCGCGAAGCGGTCACGGTGGATAGATAGGAACTCGGGCGTCGTGAGCACGATACCGGTGCGGCCCGAAGCTAGGCCGGCGAACACATCATCGCGTGCGGCCTCCACGGTCTCGCCGGTCAGCACGCCAACGCCAATGCCAAGCGCTGCCATCGTCGACGAGAGGTGATAGGCCTGGTCGGCAACAAGCGCGCGCAGCGGATAGACAAAGATGCTCGCACGTCCGCGAAGGACAGCCTCGCGCGCAGCATGTACATGGAAGATGAGAGACTTGCCGCGGCCCGTTCCCATAACGGCCAAGACGCTCTGGTGGTCGGCCAAGGCATCGAGCGCCTCAACCTGCGCGCGGTGCGGCTGGTTCGATCCGATAAAGCTATGGATAAGCGAGCGCGTGAGCTCGGTATAGGAAAGCTGGGCGAGCGTCTCGCGCTTACGCGACTCCAGGCGCAGGCCGAAATCCGCCGGCTGCACGCCACGACGAAGCTCGCATGCCGGATCATCGACGCTGGGCAGCGTGGTATCGCGAACCAGAACATCCTTGATCATGAGCTTGGGCTTCACACGCCCCTGCCAATGCTCGGCAACGGCCTCGAACACCAAGTCGACAGCGCTATCGCAGTTGATGAGCTTATCGATTTGCGGCACGCGGAACATAATGGCCGGCACACTCGCGGCGCCATCGGTCGCCACAAAGCGCATGTGCTCGCCGGTTTTGCCCACCACGGCGCGGTCGCACATCGTCACGCCCTCGGCAGCCAGCAGCGGCACCTTGTTGCCCTGGCCAAACGGCTCAAGACGGGAGATCTGCTCGATGGTCTCGATATTCAGCTCGGAAAGGTCGACGGTGGCGGCGACCTCGTCGGTGTCTTCAAAGTCCTCGGCGGAAAGCTCCGATAGCACGGCGGAAAGGCGGCGGCGGAACTCATCGAGCTTGGATGCCTCGATGGTCACACCCACCGCACCGGCATGTCCGCCGCGACGAATCAGCAGGTCGGAACAACGCTCGACGGCGTCAAACAGGTTAACTTTGCCCACCGAGCGACCAGAGCCGCGCGCGATACCGTCCTCGATCGAGAACAGCAGCGCCGGCACGTGATAGCGATTGGTCAAGCGGCTCGCCACGATGCCTTTGACGCCCTCGTGCCAGCCCTCGCCGCCCACGACGATTGCGCGCCCGCCGTCATAAGTCTCCTCGACCTTCGCCATGGCATCGCGCGTGAGCTCCGCCTCGATCTCACGGCGTTGGCGATTGATTTCCTCGAGCTCGGCTGCCAGTGTACTTGCTTCGATAGGATCACGGGCAAGCAGCAGGTCGAGCGCCAGCTTGGGATCAGCCATGCGGCCGGCAGCATTCAGACGAGGGATGAGCGAAAACGACAGGCCGTCGGCCGTAATGGTAGAAAGGTCGGCCTTGGCAAGTGCGGCAAGCGCGATATAGCCGGGACGGGCCGTCACGCGCATCTGCTGGATGCCCTCGGCGACCAGTGCGCGATTCTCGGGCGTGAGCGGCATCATGTCGGACACGGTGCCCAGCGCCGCGACCTCGATCAGCGAACGCCAATACGACGGCTTGCCCAAACGCTCGCCCAGGACCTGCACCAGCTTGAGTGCCACGCCGGCACCGGCAAGCTCGCGCGAGGGGCCCTCGTCCTCGAGCTTGGGGTCGGTCAGGGGCACGCCCTGCGGCACCTGGTCGGAGGGCTCGTGATGGTCCGTGACCACCAAATCGATCCCCAGGCTCTCCAGATAGGAGACTTCTTCCTTGGCGGCAATACCGTTATCGACGGTCACGATCAGCTGAGGGCGAGCGAGCTCGTTAACGCGGTCGAGCGCCGCGCGCGAAAGACCGTAGCCCTCGTCAAAGCGATGCGGAATAAACGGCGTGACATCGGCGCCAAACGTGCGCAGTGCCTCGGTCAACAGGCAGGTCGACGTAATACCGTCAACGTCAAAATCGCCAAAGACCGCAATGTGCTCGTGGTTGCAAATAGCACGCTCGACGCGGTCGGCAACGACCGACATGCCCGGGATAATGAGTGGGTCGGCCCAGTCGCGATCGAGCGAAGGCGTCAAAAACAGCTGACCTTCTTCGATGGATGTAATGCCGTGCGCGACCATAATACGCGCCACCAGCCCGGGAATGCCCAGGCCAGCCGAAAGCTCCTTTTCGAGCTCGGGGTTTTGCTGAGCGACCGCCCAGCGATGCGTCGTCTTAAGCGATGACATAGGCGCCCACCCCCGATAGGGGCAGGTCGCCGCGATACCTCTCACGGTTCATAGCGATGAGTCCTCTGTGTATGCCCGCTTCGGCAGGCAGATCTGTTGAACGGATTTATTATACCGTGCAGAGCAGACGCAAATCGCCGCAGCACGCCGCGGTTTCGGTAAACGATGCCGGTAATAGCCTCGAAATATTCGAGCGTTTCTGACGCACGGACGCATGCGAGCGTCTAGCATATCCATTCAAAACGGGTTCACGGGCAAAGGGAGTCACAAGCGCATATGAAGCAATGGGTTGGACTGGGCAAGTTTCTCGCGGGGCACATGCAGGTCATCGTTCCGATTTGCGTGGCACTCGGCGTGCTCTTTCCCCAACAGATTGGCGTACTCAAGCCCATCGTTCCCACCTTGTTTGCCTTTATGACGTTTCAGGGTGCGCTCAGCAACACCTTTCACCAGGTAACCGAGGTGTTCCGCCGTCCGTTGCACCTAGTCTTGGCGCTGCTCGTCTCGGCGGTGCTTATTCCCATCGCGGCGTATGCCATGGGGTCACTCTTCTTTGGCTCCAACCCCAACCTTGTCTGCGGCATTGTGCTCGAATACAGCGTGCCCGTGGCCGTCACCGCTTTTATGTGGATCAGCATGTTCGGCGGCAACGGCCCGCTCGCGCTCACCATCATCCTGACGTCCTCGGTTATCTCACCTGTGACGATTCCGCTTACGCTCAAGCTCCTGCTGGGCGCCACCGTCTCGATCGACGTGCCGAGCATGATGCAGAACATGGCCTTTATGATCGCCATCCCCGCTGTGCTCGGTATTGCCATCAATGAACTCACGCGCGGCTGGGGCCACGAGAAACTCTCTCCCGTGCTCTCGCCCGCCTGCAAGTTCATGATGATGGGCGTCATCGCGTCCAACTCCACCGCTATGAGCGAGTACGTGCTGCACATAAACGCGGTGCGCCTGGAAGTCGCCCTCTTTATTTTGGTCTTCGCCATCAGCGGCTTTGTCGTCGGTTTTCTGGTCGCACGTGCGCTGCATCTGCCATATAGCGAGACGACTACCATGTGCTTTACCTGCGGCATGCGCAACATCTCTTCGGGTGCCGTCATCGCCACGCAGTACTTTCCGGGCGAGGTCGTGTTCCCCGTCATGTGCGGCACGCTGTTTCAGCAGGTGCTGGCCTCGATTATCGGGCATCTCTTTGAGTGCCTAACCGGCGAGGAGCGCACCAAACAGCGCAAGCGGGTCGAAGCCGGCCGCGACGCCATGGCGCGCTAGGCTGTCCGCATTACGCGGGTGTTAGTCTTGCTATACGAGCGTTTCCAGATGCGCACGCAGACGCTCAGCATCGATATCGAGCGTCGTCTCGGCATTGACTTGGGCCAAACGATAGCCGACAAAGTAGGGCGAAACCACCCAACGCGGCAGCGCCTTGGCAATGGTCCGACCGCCCAGGTGATAGAAGAACAAGTTGTACGACTCTGCGCGACCACCGTGGTGCTCGTTTAGGATATAGCGCAGAGCTACCTGGATCGCATCGGCAAAGAGATCCGCCTCGGCTTGGTCTCGTGCGTCATCGCTGGCGGCGATTCCCTGCGGGGCTGAAACGTTGATCTCAAAGAACCCCATGATCGGTTCGGTTGAGATATTGACCGAGATTCTCCCCTGTTGCCAGACATTGATGCCTTCGAAATTGGCAGAAGTCAGCGAAGTGTAGCCGTCTTCCTGCTCCAAACCCACAATCTGCATGTGCGGATGAACGAGACTACCGCCCGAGAGCGGACCCTTGTTCTTGTACATGAGAACGCTGCGATACTGCTGTGAATCGATCATCTGCTGCCAGCAACCCAGGGCAAACCGTATCACATGGTGGAGTTCATCCGGCTCATAGATCACCAGGTCGGCATCGTGATCGGCCGACTCGATCAGCACGGTTTGACGGGTGGCGCGCAGGGTCTTGAACTTATTCTCGAGCCAGATGCAGTCACCATCGCGCCGGATGATATCGGCAAGTTCCTCGGTATCGCAAAAGGGACACGCGGTGCCAGGGCGCCGGTTGTCGTCGGGCTTACCGTTCGCCTGCTGAACGTCAAATACCAGCGCCACGGGTTACGCCTCCAGCGGCACGATCTTGGTGCCATGGAGCTCGGAGACGCTCAATGCCGCCGCCACGGTATCGCGGTTGGCCGTAGAAATGCCGCCGCCGGGAAGGATGGTCAGGCGGTCGCCCGCATACTCGACAAGACGCGACAGGTGCTCCAGGTTGTCCTCGATCGGCGTTCCGGCAGCACCACCATGCGTCAGGATGCGCGTGATGCCGCAGTCGGCGAGTGTGTCAATGGCGTCCAGCTGAGCCTCGGGCGAGAGCTGGTCAAAGGCCATGTGGAAGGTGATATCGATGGCCCCGCGCTTGCACTCCTCGGTCGCGCAGCCCGTAGCCATCACGAGGGCGCCGAGGGTGAGCTCGTCGAGCGCCCAGCCGCCGGCACAGGGCTTGCAGCAGCCAAAGACCAGGCCGTCAACGCCGGCGCTCACGGCAAGACCCAAGTCCATCTCCATCATGCGCAGCTCGTCCTGGTTGTAGTGAAAGTCACCACCACGCGGGCGAATCATGCACATCACTCGCGCGTCATGCTCGTGAGCATAGCTGACCGTAGTGCTGATAACGCCGGCCGAGGGCGTGGTACCACCGACGGCAAGGTTGTCGCACAACTCGATGCGCTTAGCACCGGCATCGATAGCCGCCGGCACACGCTCAAAGTTCTCGGCACAAAACTCGTACAGCATAGATAGGCCCCCAAAGACAGCAGATGTTTTCCGACGGGCATTGTCACACACCCCCATGAAGTTGCGGTGGAATAAGGACTCTTTTGGCCTCTGAGGCTCCCATTTAGTCCCTATTCCACCGCAACTTAAAGGGGTAGTCGTTGGCATCTGCCACAACGTCGATGTTTTGACAACGACAGCGAAAGCCCGCCAGAGCGAGCAAGGTGCCTTGAAACAAGGCGGCATTGACCTTCTGGTCATGCCGCCGAAGTTGAAAGGCAGATTGCCGCTCTGGCGGGCTTGCAGCGTCGAGCCGTTACGCGGTTTGGTAAAACCGCGTAACTAGTTAACCGCCCAGGTAAGCCTTGCGGACGTTGTCGTCGTGCAGGAGCTCTTGGCCGGTGCCGGTCATGGTGATCTTGCCGGTCTCGAGCACGTAGCCGCGCGTGGCGATTGAAAGCGCCATCTGGGCGTTCTGCTCGACCAGAAGCACCGTGGTACCGGCCTTGTGCAGGTCCTCGACAATCTGGAAGATCTGCTCAATCAGAATCGGCGCCAGACCCATGGAAGGCTCATCGAGCATGAGCAGCTTGGGGTTGCTCATAAGGGCGCGCCCCATAACGAGCATCTGCTGTTCGCCGCCCGAAAGGGTGCCGGCGACCTGGCGACGGCGCTCCTTAAGGCGCGGGAACTGCTCGTAGACGCGCTCAAGGCCCGGAGCCACCGTGGACTTGGGCTGCGTGTAGGCGCCCATCTCCAGGTTCTCCTCGACCGTCATCTGCAAAAAGGCGCGACGGCCCTCGGGAACCTGGGCCAGGCCCTTGCCCACCAGTTTATCGGCAGGCGTATGGGTAATGTCCTCGCCCATAAACTTGATGGAGCCGGTCTTGGAACGCAGCAGGCCCGAGATGGTTTTAAGCGTCGTGGACTTACCGGCGCCGTTCGCGCCGATCAGGGCCACGATCTCGCCCTCGTTGACGTTAAAGGAGATGTCCTTGATGGCGTGGATAGCGCCGTACCAGACGTTGATGTTGTAGACGGAATGCATCGGCTCTGCCATTTAGTTCTCCCCCTTATCCTGCTTGCCCAGATATGCCTCAATTACGGCATCGTTGTTCTGGATCTCCTCGGCCGTGCCCTTGGCGATGACCTTACCAAAGTTGAGCACGCAGATGCCCTCGCAGATGTTCATGACGAGCGACATATCATGCTCGATAAGCATAATGGCGATGCCAAAGGTGTCGCGGATCTTGACGATGTTCTCCATGAGCTCCGCGGTCTCGGACGGGTTCATGCCGGCGGCAGGCTCGTCGAGCAGCAGCAGTTTGGGGTTGGTGGCAAGCGCGCGGACGATCTCCAGACGACGCTGGGCGCCGTAAGGCAGCGAGCCGGCCTGCTCGTTTGCCAGGTGCTCCATATCAAAAATGGACAGCAGCTCCATGGCGCGCTCGTGGGCGGCCTTCTCGTGCTTCCAATACGTCGGCAGGCGCAGCACGCCCTCAAAGCCGGAGTAGCGCTCCTGGTTGTGCAGACCGACCTTGACGTTGTCCTCCACCGTCATGGTGTTGAACAGGCGAATGTTCTGGAAGGTACGGGCAATACCCATGCGGTTGACCTGATAGACCGACTTGCCCGAGGTGTCCTCACCGTCGAGCAGGATGGTACCGTGCGTGGGCTGGTACACCTTGGTGAGCAGGTTGAAGACCGTGGTCTTACCGGCACCGTTGGGACCGATCAGACCGGCGATCTCGGTCTTACCGATGGTCAGGCTAAAGTCGTCGACTGCCTTAAGGCCGCCAAATTCAATGCCCAAGTGGATGCACTCGAGCGCCGGGCGCTGGCCCAGGTCGCGGTCGGGAACGATGGCGCCAGAAGGATACGGGACCATCTTGCCCTTGTTGAACTCAAATTTACTGGGCATCGGCTGCCACCTCCTTCTTGGAAGCAAAGCGGTCCTTAATGCGTGCGAAGAACGCCTTGAGCTGCGGGTTGTTGGTAAAGATCATGACCAGGATCAGCACGATGGCGTAGATGAGCATGCGGTAGTCCGAGAACTGACGGAGCAGCTCGGGAAGCACCGTGAGCAACGCCGCCGCGATGACGGAGCCGCGCATATTGCCCAGACCGCCCAGGACCACGAACACCAGGATGAGGATGGACGTGTTGAAGTCGAACTTGGTGGCGGAGAGCTGCGAGAAGTTACCGCCGAAGAGGGCTCCGGCAGCACCGGCGAGAGCGGCGGAAACCACGAAGGCGATCATGCGGTACTGGGTGACGGAGATACCCACGGACTCGGCAGCAATCTTGTTGTCGCGCACGGCCATAATGGCACGGCCGGTACGGCTGCGGACCAGGTTGAGTACAATCACGAGCGCGACCATGACCAGGATGGCGCCGGCAAGGAAAGTCGAATAGGTCGACACGCCCGATGCGCCCTGCGCGCCCTTGATGATGGCGGTGCCGTCCTCGAGCAGGTGCAGGTCGTCGATCGTGGAGTTACCCGTGATGTTAAAGATCACATGCAGGCCGCGGGAGTCGACGCCCACAATGAGGCAGGTGACGATCTCTTTGATGATCTCGCCAAAAGCCAGGGTCACGATGGCCAGATAGTCGCCGCTCAGGCGCAGGACCGGGATGCCGATCAAGAAGCCCAGGATGGCGGCAGCGATGGCGCCGACCACGATACTGATGATAAGGCGCACCGGATCGGAGGGAACGGCGCTCTCCAGCGCGACCGCGGTAACGATTCCCGTATAGGCACCGACACTCATAAAGCCCGCGTGGCCCAGCGACAAGTCGCCCGCGATGCCGACGACGAGGTTAAGGGAGATGGCCATGACGATATAGGCCGTGATGGGAACCAGCTGACCGGCGATCATGCGCGGAATCATGTGGCTGGACTGCATAAAGAACACGATGGCGAACGCCACAAGGCACATGGCGTACGTAACAAAGTCGTGACGCGTCTGCTTGTCTTTAAGAAACTTCATAACGCTCACCTACACCTTCTCGGGGACGTACTTGCCCAAGAGGCCGGCAGGCTTGACGAGCAGGACGATGATCAGAACACCAAAGACGATGGAGTTGGCAAGGCTCGTGGAAATGTAGGCCTGCGCCATCGCCTCGATGATGCCGATGAGAATGCCACCGACAAAGGCGCCGGGGATGGAGCCGATACCGCCGAAGACGGCGGCGTCGAAGGCCTTGATGCCAGGCATGGCACCCGTCGTGGGCTGCAGCACCGGCGAGTAGGAGCACAGCAGCACACCGGCGATGGCGGCAAGGGCAGAGCCGATGGCAAACGTCATCGAGATGGTGCGGTTGACGTTGATGCCCATGAGCTGAGCGGCGGCCTTGTCCTCGGACACGGCGCGCATGGCTTTGCCCATCTTGGTCTTACCTGTAAAGAACATCAGGCCGGCCATGATAACCAGACAGGCGACGATGGTGACGAGCGATACGGCGCTCACGTTGAACTTGGCCAAGAACTCCGGCACCGGGAAGGTGACGAGCGAAGTGAAGTTCTTGGGCGTGGCGCCCCACAGAAGCTGCGCGGCATTCTGCAGGAAGTAGGACACGCCGATGGCCGTGATCAAAACGGCCAGCGGGCCTGCTTGGCGCAGCGGCTTATAGGCCAGACCCTCAATGAGAACACCGAGAACCGTGCAGGCTACGCAAGAGAGAATTACAGATGCCCAGCCCGGGAGGCCGAGATACGACGTGGCGCAGAACGAGACATAGGCACCGACCATGATGACGTCGCCGTGAGCGAAGTTCAGCATCTTGGCGATACCGTAGACCATGGTGTAGCCCAACGCGATGATGGCGTAGACGCTGCCCATGGACAGGCCGTTGACCAGGTATTGGATAAAGACCGTCATGTTCCACATCCCCCTTTCGAATAGGTTTCCAGCTAATGTATGAAACAGGGACGTTACACTGTCCCTAGATACCAAGCAAGCAGGGAAGGCCAAAACCTCCCCTGCTTGGGATCAAAACCGCTCTATGTAAGGCGGTCTATTAGGCCTGTACGTACTTGCCATCGGTGATAACGTACGCCGTGGGGTCCTTCTGGACCTGACCCTTATCGTTCCAGGTGAGCTTGCCGGTCAGACCGTCAACGGTAATCTTGAGCATAGCCTTGGGCAGCTTCTCGGCGACCTCGGTCGGGTCGGCGTCGACACCAAGACCGGCCTCCTTGAGGGCCTCGGCCACCGCGTGCACGCCATCGTAGGCGTCGGCGGCAAACTGGTCGGGGGTATCGCCGTACTTATCCTTGTAAGCGTTGACGAAGTCGGCGTTCTTCTCGTCGTCGGCGGAGAACGGGGTCATGAGCAGCAGACCCTCGGCAAGAGAAGTGTCGAAGCCCTCAACGCCCAGGATGCCGTCCATGCCGTCGCAGCCCATCATCTTGACGTCGTAGCCCATGTCCTTGGCGTTCTTGAGCAGGACCGAGGCAGGCGTGTAGTAGATTGGCGCAAAGATCATGGTGGCGCCGGCCTGCTTGGCCTTGGTCAGCTGGTTGGTAAAGCTCGTGGCGGAGTCGTCCTTAAAGGTCTCCTCGTCGACAACCTCGAGCTTGGACTCAGCGGCCTGGGCCTTAAAGGCATCCGCGACACCCGAAGAATAAGCGTCGCCGGAGTTATAGAACAGCACGAACTTCTCGTCCGCATACTTCTGCGCCAGGAACTTGGCAGCGTTGACGCCCTGGTTGGGGTCGGTAAAGCAAACCTGGAAGACGCAATCCTTGCCGTCGGTGACGTCCTCGGAGGACGCGGACGGGGTGATCATGAACGTCTTGGGGTCGTTGCCGCACTCTGCGGCAACGGCAACCGACGCACCCGTGGTGGTCGGGCCGACAAGGGCCTGCATGCCCCAGTCGAGCAGGGTATTAAAGGCGTTGACGGCCTTCTCGCCGTCGGCCTGGTCGTCCTCGGCCTTGCTGGCAAGCGGCAGCTCCTTGGTGGAGAAGTCCTTGCAGCCAAGCTCGACGCCCTGGGTAACGGACTTGCCGTAGGACGCGGCGGCACCGGTCAGCGGGCCGATGGTGCCGATCTTAAACGAAGCGTCGCCCGAAGCGGAACCGCTGTCGCCGCCGTTGGAGGAGCAGCCAGCTAGAATGGACATCGCCCCCAGACCTGCTGCGCTCGCGATAACGCTCCTGCGATTCATAACAGGGTTCAATGACTTACCGGTGAGGCTCGACATGCGGCTCTCCTCTCAAATCTCGTCGGGTTTCGGTTACCCAACAGGCCATCCTTCGCCGTGTTCGGCGTTCGCAAAATAGTAGACGCTTTAGTTGAGAAAAGTGGCGATTATTTCAACTTTTCTTTTGTTTTGTCCGTTTATCCATAATTATGCGTATTTCTATTGGTTTATGCAGTTTAGCCACTTTATTGTGTGAAAGTAATGTTTCCATTCCGTTACAAGCGCCCTTGCCCTGATTAAAACAGCCTCACCGGTCGCGTTTTGTACGCACCTAGGCGGCGATGTACTTGCCGTCCTGAATCACATAGGCCGTAGCGGGCTTTTCAACCTGCCCTTTGTCGTTCCACGTCAGCTCGCCCGTCAGGCCCTCGATTTTGATCTTGCGCATGGCCTTGGCAAGGTCGCCGGCAATGTCGGCGCCGTCGGCCGTAATGTCGATGTCTGCCTTATCGATAGCCTCGACAATCGCATGGACGCAGTCATAGGCATCGGCGGCGAACTGGTTGGGCGTCTCGTCGTAGGCGTCCTTATAGGCCTTGACGAAGTCGGCGTTCTTCTCATCGTCGGCAGAGAACGGGGTCATGAGCAGCACGCCCTCGGCAAGAGAGGTATCGAAGCCCTCAACGGAGAGCAGACCGTCCATGCCGTCGGTGCCCATGAGGGTCATGTCGTAGCCCATGTCCTTGGCGTTCTTGAGCAGGACGGACGCCGGCGTGTAGTAGATCGGCGCAAAGATAAGCGTGGCGCCGGCCTCCTTGGCCTTGGTGAGCTGGTTGGTAAAGCTCGTGGAAGAGTCGTCCTTAAAGGTCTCGGTATCGACGATGTCGAGCTTGGATGCCTTGGCCTGCTCGGCAAAAGCGTCGGCAACGCCCGAGCTATACGTATCGCCGGAGTTGTAGAACAGGGCGATCTTGGCGTCTGCATACTTCTCGGCCAAGAACTTCGCGGCGCTGGCACCCATGGTGGGATCGGTGAAGCAAACCTGAAAGACCATTGTCTTATCCTTGGTCACGTCGAGCGACGAGGCCGAAGGCGTGACCATGAGCATATCGTCGGCAATCTCGCCCGAGACGGCGACGGCAGCACCGGTGGTGACGGGGCCGACGAGCGCCTGCATGCCCCAGTCGCACAACGTATTGAAGGCGTTGATGGCCTTCTCGCCGTCGGCGACATCGTCCTCGGACTTAAGCGAGAGCTTGAGGTCATTGGTCGAGAAATCCTTGGCGGCGAGCTTGGCGCCCTTCTCGGCCGAGACGCCATAGGTTGCCGCGGCGCCGGTCAGAGGGCCGATAACGCCAATCTTGAAGGTCTTGCCGTCATCGGCGGAGCCGCCGTCCGAGCCACCCGACGAACAACCAGCGAGTGCCGCGGTGCTGCCGAGCGCCGCGGCGCCGGCGAGAAAGTTCCTTCGGCTGAGCGTGCTGTTGATGTTGAACATGGTGTCCCCCTTTTTCGCTGGCCGCAGTGCGGCCGTCTTGCGGTACGGGGCAAACCTTATGGCGCAAACGTTGACAGTTTGTTACGGAGTTCCGTTTGTAGCGAGCATGTTTCCAATGTTTCCGCAGCGTTTCGGGGGTGCCGTTTTGTGCGACTCCTGTTGCCTGGCGAGCACGCGCCCTCGGTTCACGCTAGAATGCACTCAACCTTTAAGCGGTTAATCCATCCATAAGATGCACGAAGGAGCTATCTATGAGCGAATCCCTGCGCACCGTGAACGTCGGTCTGATCGGTCTGGGAACCGTCGGCGGCGGCGTGGCCCGTCTGATCAAGAGCCACCACGATGAGTACCTGGCAGCCTACGGCATCGACCTTAAGCTGACCCGCGCCTGCGCGCTTGCTTGGGAGCAGGCCGAGGCGGCAGGCATTGAGCGCGAGGCCTTTACGAGCGACTGGCACGATGTCGTCACCGACCCCGCCGTCGACATCGTCGTCGAGCTGATTGGTGGCGAGCATCCCGCAACCGAGATCTTCACCACTGCCTTCGAGAACGGCAAGCATGTCGTCTCCGCCAACAAGGCCCTGCTGGGCCGCCATGTCGAGACGCTTGCCGAGAAGGCGCGTGCGTGCGGCGTGCAGATTAAGTGCGAGGCCAGCTGCGGTGGCGGCATCCCCATTGTCAGCACACTCGAGCACGACCTGGTGGGTAACAAGATCCTGACCATCGCCGGCATCCTCAACGGCACCACCAACTACATCCTGTCGCGCATGGACGCCGAGGGCGCCGATTACGCTGACGTGCTCGCCGACGCACAGGCTAAGGGCTATGCCGAGGCCGACCCGTCCGCCGACGTCGACGGCTTCGATGCCGCCAGCAAGACGGCCATCCTCGCCTCCATCGGCTTTGGCACCCGCGTTACCACCGATGATGTGTACCAGCAGGGTATCCGCACCATCGGCGCCGAGGACATCGCCCAGGCCCGCGAGCTCGGCTACACCATCAAACTGCTCGGCATCGCCCGCAACACCGACGCTGGCGTCGACGTTCGCGTGCATCCCACGCTGATCCCCGCAGACCATATGCTCGCCAAGGTCAACGGCGCCATGAACGCCGTCTACGTGGTAGGCGACGCCGTGGGCGAGACCATGTTCTACGGCGCGGGCGCAGGCTCCTTCCCCACCGCGAGCGCCGTCGTGGGCGATATCCTGTCGCTCTCCGAGCAGATCAGCCGCGGCGTGGCTCCGCTGCCCGAGATTGAGCCCTATGGCCACAACCTCACCTTTAAGCCCATGGACGAGCTCCAGACCAAGTACTATGTGCGCCTGAAAGTCGCCGACCGCGTGGGCGCCCTGTCCGAGACGGTCGACATCTTTGCCAAGCACAACATCTCGATCTCGCTCATCAACCAGGTCGAGGACGGCAAATCGGGCGTCAGCGATGCCTGCTCGGTCATCTTCCTGACGCACCGCGCGCTCGAGAAGGACGTCCAGGCTGCCGCCGCCGAGCTTGCCAGCGTCGGCTGCGTGGCCGAGGTCGCCAACGTCCTGCGCATCGAGGACGTTGAGGCTTGGACCGAAGGCGTCATGGCGAACTAGCCCAACGCTCGCCTAGCAATACGCGCCTTGAGGGCTCCCGTCCGATGTGGGACGGGAGCCCTTTTGTCACCTGCCCTAAGCACAACGGCAAAGCATATTTGCGCGAGCCGCTCATCGGTAACGCGGGCTACCGTTCACCGATATGCAAACGCGGCCGATTCCGACTACCGCTACGCTGTGCTGCGAATGTCCGCCCGCGATGAGAGGAAGCACCATGTTGCTCGAGGGCAAGAAAGCAATCATCACCGGAGGCACACGCGGTATCGGCTATGCCATCGCCTGCCGTTTTATCGAGGAAGGCGCTGCCGTCACCGTCTTTGGCTCGCGCCAGGAGACTGCCGACACGGCCGTTGAGAAGCTGACAGCCGCCTATCCCGACGCCAAGGTCTGGGGTCGCTCCTGCGATCTCACCTCGCTCGAGGCCGTGACTGAGGCCTTTACGCAGACTGCAGCCGACATGGGCGGCTTGGACACGGTCGTCAACAATGCCGGTATCTCCCAGCGTTCACCCCTCTTGGACTACACGGCCGAGGAGTTCGCCAAAGTTATGGACCTCAACGTCGTCGCCGTCTTTAATGGCCACCAGGCTGCCGCCAAGATCATGACCGAGGCCGGCCACGGCGGCACCATCACTACCACAAGCTCGATGGTCGCCAAGTACGGCCAGCCCTCCGGCGTCGGTTACCCCACGTCCAAGTTTGCCGTCAACGGTATGGTCCAGTCGCTCTCGCGCGAGCTCGCTCCCATGGGCATCCGCGTCAACGCCGTCGCCCCCGGCGTGACTAAGACCGACATGGTCGCCAACCTGCCCGAAGAGGTCATCAAGCCCATCATCGCCACCATTCCGCTGGGTCGCATGGGCGAGCCCGAGGATGTCGCCAACGCCTTTGTTTTCCTGGCGAGCGACATGTCCTCCTATGTCACGGGCGCCGTGCTCCCCGTCGACGGAGCCGCCCGCTCCTAAGGAGCCACAAGCTTTGGCTTCAAGCTTCAACATAGCTCAACCAAAAAGGCGCGCCGTCTGAATCAACTGCAGACAGCGCGCCTTCTCCTGTTATGAAAGGGAAACTATGTCCCAGTATTTCGGATCAGAACGGGGCACGGTTTCCCCCAGGACCTCCTTGCGGAAACTGCATCCCACTCTGAGCGCCCATTCCGGGACACAGCTTCCCAACGGCCCCCGTTTCGGAAACCACATCCCGTTCCGAGCCTTCAAAGCGGGACGCGGCTTCCCCGAGAAAGTATCGACTACTTACCGTCGTCGTCTTCGGCTTCTTCGCGCGCATAGAGCTCCAGCATGCGGCGGCGGTATTCGCGCACAGCGAGCTTGGCGCGCTCCAGGCGGCGGCGCTCACGCGGAGTCAGCTCGGACGGGTCGACCTCGTCTCCATAGGTCTTATCGGCAAGCAGGTGCGCCGCGTCCACGATGCGGGCATCGATGTGGCCGCTCGCTGCCTCGGCGGAAAGACGCTCGGCAATCGTATCGAGCGTAGGCAGGCCCTCGAATACGCGACCATGGCCATGCGAGGTCAGCAGCTCGTGCTCGCGCGCGAGCAAGCTCGCTAGGTCGTGGTGGGCGCGCAAGATGTCGAGCGCATCGGATGGATGCTCGGCAACCTCTGCCACGGCGGCGACCGGTGCGGCATCCACCACGCGGTAGAAGAGCTGCGCGAGCAATGGCATCAAGAACACCGTGATGGCACCGGCGGCAACCATGACCGACGCAATATCTTGCGACAGCGCGCCCGCGTTGACGGCAACGCTCGTAACGGCAACGATGATCGGCAGCGCCGTGATGCAGTACAGGGCCACGGTAATGCGACCATACGCCGACACATCGCGCGTCGCAGGACAAATGCTCATGGAAATAAGAATGGGCACGGCACGAATAATCAGCAACGCCACGATAAAGCCCGCGAGCAAGCCCGGGCGCGACGCCACGGCCGTCAGGTCGATCTTTGCGCCCGACACGGTAAAGAACACCGGAATCAAAAAAACCGTAGGCCAGACCGTCGAGCTTGGTCTCGAGCGTATGGTTGCCCTCGGGGATGATATAGCGCAGGACAAAGCCAGCGGCAAAAGAACCCAACACGATGTCGAGATCAAAGACAGCCGAGAATGCCACGAGCGTGACCAGGATGAGCACCGTCAGGCGCACGAAGGTCTGCGACGTGGTATCGGCGCGCTCCTCAACAAATGCAAAGAAGCGGCTGCCGACGCGCTTGGAGCGGCTCGGGACCACGGCCAGCAACACGCAAACCACCGCAAACAAGCCAAGGATAACGAGCGTTTGGATGCCAGTGCGGGCAGACAACAGCACCGACATGGCGAGCACGGGACCGAGCTCGCCCCAAGTGCCATACGCGAGAATCGAGTCGCCCACGCGCGTGCCGGTGAGCGAGCGCTCACGCATGATGGGCACAAGCGTACCGAGCGCCGTCGAAGTGAGGGCAAGCGTCACGGCGATACCGTCGAAATGACTGACTGAGAACCACGGGGTAAAGCGCACGGCAAGCCAGGCGATACCAAACGTGACGACCCACGTCGCCAAGCCGTAGCGCCCCTCGACGCCCGTGATGCTCTTGGGGTCGATCTCAAAGCCGGCAAGCAGGAACAAAAAGGCCAGGCCCAGCTCGGACACAAGCGAGACCTCAGCATCTACATGGATGACGCCGAGCATATGGGGTCCCAGTACCGCGCCGAGCACGAGCAAAAAGACCGTCTCGGGAACGGGTTTTCCGGGAATCGCCGAGGCGATAAAAGGACTCGCAAAGGCCACGAGTGCGATGATGGCGAGCGAAATGAATGCCATGTGATGCCTTTCTCTTGTTTGCGCTTCACTGTAGCACCCTCGCCGTCCTCAACGCGCCGCGAGCTGTCGTATCATAGTGAGGTTTACAAACATGTGGCTCAAGGCGACCGCAGGGCAGACCCCGCAAACCGACCGCTGCCGCATACCGTACCGTACGCCCAACCGATCAGGAAGGCAGGAACCAATGGTCTCTCGTATCTACGTGGAGAAGAAACCCGGGTTCGACGTCGAGGCTCAGCAGCTCAAGGGCGAGCTGACCGAAATCCTCGGCATCAAGGGCATCGAGGCCCTGAGGATTATCAACCGCTACGACGTCGAGGGCATCGACAAGGAGCTTTTCCGGTCCTGCGTGCCGACCGTCTTTAGCGAGCCCCAGGTCGATGTGACCTACGACGAGCTCCCCGCAAGCGATGACGCCGTCTTTGCCGTCGAATTCCTGCCTGGCCAGTTTGACCAGCGCGCCGACTCCGCCAGCGAGTGCGTGCAGCTCATCAGCCAGGGCGAGCGCCCCGCCGTGCGCTCCGCCAAGGTCTATATGATCTCGGGCGCTCTGGACGAGGCCGCCATTGATGCCATCAAGCACTACGTGGTGAACCCCGTCGAGGCGCGTATCGCCTCGCTCGACCTGCCCGAGACGCTGTACATGGAGACCCCCGAGCCCCAGCCCGTCGAGGTGCTCGACGGTTTCCGCGAGCTCGACGAAGCCGGCCTTGCCGCCTTTATTTCCGAGCGCGGCCTTGCCATGGACGAGGCGGACATCGCCTTCTGCCAGCAGTACTTCCGCGATGAGGATCGCGACCCCACCATCACCGAGATCCGCGTGATCGACACCTACTGGTCCGATCACTGCCGCCACACCACCTTCGGCACCGTCCTGGACGACGTGACGATCGACGACGCCGTGGTGCAGCAGGCCTTCGACCGCTACATGGAGATGCGCCACGAACTCGGTCGCGACACCAAGCCCGTCTGCCTCATGGACATGGGCACCATCGGCGCCAAGTACCTCAAGAAGACCGGCGTCATGACCGATGTCGACGAGTCCGAGGAGATCAACGCCTGCACCGTCAAGGTGAAGGTCGATGTCGACGGCGAGGACCAGGACTGGCTGTTCCTCTTTAAGAACGAGACCCACAACCACCCGACCGAGATCGAGCCCTTCGGTGGTGCCGCCACCTGCGTGGGCGGTGCCATCCGCGACCCGCTGTCGGGCCGCAGCTACGTGTACCAGGCCATGCGTGTCACCGGCGCCGGCGACCCCACCGTCCCCGTGTCCGAGACGCTCGAGGGCAAGCTGCCGCAGCGTAAGCTCGTGACCACTGCTGCCGCCGGCTACTCCAGCTACGGCAACCAGATCGGCCTTGCCACCGGCCAGGTCAACGAACTCTATCACCCCGGCTACGTCGCCAAGCGCATGGAGGTCGGCGCCGTCGTGGGCGCCACCCCGGCAAACCACGTGCGTCGCGAGTGCCCCGCCCCCACCGACAAGATCATCCTGTTGGGCGGCCGCACCGGCCGTGACGGCATCGGCGGTGCCACCGGCTCCTCCAAGACCCAGAACACCGAGTCCATCGAGACATCGGGCGCCGAGGTCCAGAAGGGCAACGCCCCGGTCGAGCGCAAGCTGCAGCGCCTGTTCCGCCGCGGCGATGCCTGCCGTCTGATCAAGCGATGCAACGACTTTGGCGCCGGCGGTGTCTCGGTCGCCGTAGGCGAGCTTGCCGACGGCCTGTATGTCGACCTTGATACCGTGACCAAGAAGTACGACGGTCTTGACGGCACCGAGCTCGCCATCTCTGAATCCCAGGAGCGCATGGCCTGCGCCGTCGCCGACGGTGACGTCGAGGAGTTCATGGGCTACGCCGCCGAGGAGAACCTGGAGGCGACCGTTATCGCCGAGGTTACCGCCGAGCCGCGCATGCGCATGGCCTGGAACGGCGTCGCCATCGTCGATCTGTCCCGCGAGTTCCTCAACTCCAACGGTGCGCCCAAGCACCAGGTCGCCCACGTCTGCGCCCGCAGTGTGTGGCAGCCCAGCTGGGCCGGTACCACGCTCGCCGAGCGCATGACCTCGCTCGTCACCGACCTCAACGTCGCTTCCAACAAGGGCCTTTCCGAGCGCTTCGACTCCACCATCGGCGCCGCGACCGTGCTCATGCCCTTTGGCGGCAAGACGCAGCTCACCCCGAGCTCGGCCATGGTTGCCAAGTTCCCCGTGGACGGCGAGACCACCACGGCGAGCGCTATGGCATGGGGCTTCAACCCCTACCTGATGGAGGCCGACCAGTTTGCGGGCGCCTACCTGTCCGTGGTTGAGTCCATCGCCAAGCTCGTGGCTGCCGGCTTTGAGCACAAGCGTGCCTATCTCTCCTTCCAGGAGTACTTCGAGCGTCTGCGCACCGAGGCCGAGCGCTGGGGCAAGCCCATGGCAGCCGTCCTGGGCGCCCTTATGGCCCAAGTCGATCTGGGTGCCGGTGCCATCGGCGGCAAGGACTCTATGAGCGGCTCGTTTGAGGACGAGGCCGGTGAGCTCAACGTTCCGCCGACCCTGATCAGCTTCGCTGTGGCCGTGGGCAAGGCCGCCCGTGCCGTCTCGCCCGAGTTCAAGGGTCTGACGCATCGCGTCGTGCGCATCGCCCCCGCCACCTATGGTGAGGACTACCGCCCCGACGCTCAGCAGCTGCTCGCCGCGTTTGACGCCGTCGAGGCGCTCACCGC
The DNA here is from genome assembly GCF_003465685.1 of Collinsella sp. AF04-24. NCBI lineage: Bacteria > Bacillati > Actinomycetota > Coriobacteriia > Coriobacteriales > Coriobacteriaceae > Collinsella > Collinsella sp. AF04-24. Next base: position 45,135 of record NZ_QSBK01000014.1, on the reverse strand, counting down.
CAACGGCGACGCCCTGGCCGTCTCCACGCCCGGCTACGGCTGCGGCGTCGAGAGCCTCTTTAAGATGTGCGTCGGCAACCAGATCGGCATCGAGCTTGCCGAGGACGTGGACGTGGAGAGCCTCTTCACCCCGCTCTACGGCAGCTTTATCGTCGAGCTCGCCGAGGACGCCGAGCTGCCCGAGGTCGCCGACGGCGTTGTCGTCGAGCCCCTGGGTACCACCGTCGAGGGCTATGTCATCGACACCGGCTCCGAAGTCATCGAGCTCGCTGAGCTCCAGGAGGCCTGGGAGAGCGGCATCGAGGGCGTCTTCGCCTACCGCAGCACCGGCGAGACCGCCGAGGTCGAGACCATCGACTTCCGCGCCAAGGATATCCACGTGTACGGCGGCGCCAAGATCGCCCGCCCGCGCGTAATCATCCCCGTGTTCCCCGGCAACAACTGCGAGTACGACAGCGCCCGCGCCTTCCGTGCCGCCGGTGCCGAGGCCGACACCTTCGTGATCAACAACCTCACGCCCGAGGCCGTCGCCGAGAGCACCCACGAGCTCGCCCGCCGCATCCGTGCAAGCCAGATCGTCATGATCCCCGGTGGCTTCTCGGGCGGTGACGAGCCCGATGGCTCCGCCAAGTTCATCACGGCGTTCTTCCGCGCTCCCGAGGTCACCGAGGCAGTCCGCGACCTGCTCAAGGCCCGCGACGGCCTGATGCTGGGCATCTGCAACGGCTTCCAGGCTCTGGTCAAGCTCGGCCTGGTGCCCTACGGCGACATCGTCGACGCCACGCCCGATGCGCCCACGCTGACGTTCAACACCATCGGTCGCCATCAGAGCCGCCTGGTGCGCACCCGCATCTCGTCCAACCTGTCCCCGTGGCTGTCGCAGTGCAGCCTCGACGACCCCTACACCGTCGCCATCAGCCACGGCGAGGGCCGCTTTGTCGCCAACGACGAGGTGCTCGCCCAGCTGATCGCCAACGGCCAGGTCGCCACGCAGTACGTGGGCGAGGACGGCAAGCCGAGCATGGACCTTTCCATCAACCCCAACGGCTCCGCACTTGCCATCGAGGGCATCACGAGCCCCGACGGCCGCGTCCTGGGCAAGATGGGCCATGCCGAGCGTCGCGGCGACAACCTGTACCGCAACGTGCCCGAGCATGTCCCCGGCGACAAGTTCATGCCGATCTTTGAGAGCGGCGTAGCCTACTTCGCTTAAAGCTTTCCCATCGGGTACAATCCCCTCGGGTAACAACACCCGCCACCGGCACACCCGGTGGCGGGTTCTTTTTTGCTTCGCGCATACAGGAAGGACACCATGGAAAGCCGCAAGCCGTATCTCGCCACCCTGCCCGGACTCATCCTGGGCTGCCTTGTTTGTTGCGCGCTCTGGGGGTCGGCCTTTCCCTGCATCAAGATCGGCTACGCACTCTTTGGTATCCCGGCGCACGATAGCGCCTCGCAGCTGCTCTTTGCGGGCTTGCGCTTCACGCTTGCCGGCGCCCTGGTTATCGTTGGGATGAGTGCGGCCCAACGCCGCCCCCTCATTCCGCAGGCTCGCGACATCAAGCCCATCTTTGTCTTGTCGCTCTTCCAGACTATCGGGCAGTACTTCTTTTTCTATCTGGGCCTCTCGCGCGCCAGCGCCATGTCGAGCTCCATCATCGAGGCCAGCGCCAACTTCCTCGCAATCCTCTTTGCCGCCCTGGCATTTCACACCGAGAAGCTCAATACGGCCAAGGTGCTTGGCTGTGCGCTGGGCTTTGCCGGCGTCGCGCTCGTCAACCTCTCGGGCGCAGATGGCACCTTTGGCTTCAGGCTCGATGGCGAGGGCTTTATCCTAGCCTCCACTGTCGCGGGTGCTCTTTCGACCTGCCTGATCGGCATCTTCTCGCGCAAGCACGACGGCGTCTTGCTTGCCGGGTGGCAGTTCTTGGTCGGCGGCCTGGTCCTCACCGCCATCGGCTTTTTGATGGGTGGCGCGCTCTCCCCCACGGCGATTGTCCCCGCCATCGTGCTCATCATCTACATGGCGCTTATCTCCGCGGTCGCCTACTCGCTGTGGTCGCGCCTGCTTGCCGTCAACCCCGTCAGCCGCGTCTCGGTCTTTGGGTTTATGAACCCGGTCTTTGGCGTACTGCTGAGCGCACTGCTGCTTGGCGAGGGCGCCGGCACGAGCCCCGTTACCGTCATCGTTGCCCTGCTCTTGGTCTGCAGCGGCATCATCATCGTCAACAAACCCAAAAAAGCCTAGCGAACTGCCCTTATTTAGCAGAGAGATTCACATACTTTAGTTTAATGGAGTACATCGGTGAGCTGAAGGCCACCACGCACGCAAGCGTGCGCCCCTTTTTCTAGCGTATCTGGACGCCGGCTTTCTTTTTCTCGGCCTTGACGCGGTAGAGCTCCGCATCGGCAGCGCGAAGCAAGTCTTGCCAGGTATCGACACCGTCACCGACCCGTGCGTAGCCGATGGACATCCGCAACAGATACGGCACGTCGGCACGTGCGAGCTCATCGCTGATTGCCGCACACAGGCTTATGATGTCCTGCTCCGCCGTCGCCTTTTGGAGCACCACGAACTCATCGCCGCCATAACGTGCGATAAAGCCGCCAGACGCCGAGCAGACTTCTTTGAGCGCAGCGGATATGACCTGAAGAGCGTGGTCGCCCTCCACATGCCCATAGCGATCGTTAATCTGCTTAAAGCCGTCGGCGTCCATCATAAGCAGATATACATCTTCGGCCTGATCCACATTTGAGAAGAGCGACAGCATATAGGTCTCAAAACGGTTGCGATTGTTAAGTCCAGTCAACGGGTCGGTCGAGATGAGCTGCTCCTGGTAGATGATGTAAAGCAGCAACATGCTAATCATTATGCCGACACAAAGGCCGGGCACCGAGTATACGACCTGAAAGGTACCGCCCACCAGGGCCGGAATGGCGAAAAATGCCAAGGTTCGATAGATGGCCTTCGTCTGCAGGCTCTCGACCCTGCGAGATTGCACAAACGCATGCAGGGACGTATGTATAACGTAACAGTAGCTGACGATGGGCTGGATCATATAGGCAAAGCCGCGACGATACACGCCCTGCGAATCGATATAGAACAGGGCGTGCGTCCAGTAACTGGTAAACGCCAGCACGACCACCAGAGCCGTAGGCAACGCTACAAGCACCACCCTATAGCGCGAGGTCAAAAGACGAGAACCCTGCACCGTCTCGGAATAGATAAACCAAATGAGACACGCGATAGCAAAGAGCGAAAACGAAACCGCGTTGGAAATCCAGTTGGCAGCAATGCCCAACGTGCCGTCCACACCGTCCGAAAGCGTCCAGATCATATCGAATAATATGTACGCGGCAGAGGTGTAGCCAAGCATGCTAAACAATAGCTGCTGGGTGCTCGAGAACAAGGAGCAACGACTTCGCACGGCAAGCCCGATAAGAACAATCATGCATAGCACGAATATCTCAATCTTGAGTGCCTTAACCACTAGCGCCATCCCTTCAATACCCAAGTGGTCAGAATCGCCCAATTCGAATCAGGGCAATAAACACCCCTTTACTCCGCAGGGGTAAAGGGGATAATAGCAGAGCGCCCGAACATCACTGCAAAACAATTTCTGTTCGGGCGCCCATACGGCGCGAATTGCACACGCCGGCATCATTGATGGGTATCGATTGCTACTCGCCATCGATGTCAGTCGCGACGGCCTCCTCGATGGCCTCGACACCGACAGGCGACAGATCCTCCTTGCCTTGGCAGAACTTCTTGTCGACCCAGCCAGTCAGAATCGGAGCCATGATCGCCGTGATGATAACGGCGGTGGCGATCTGAGCGTACGCGGTGGGCGCAAGCTCGGCGTAACGCGGTGCGACCTCGGCGAGGGCAACCGGTGTGGTCATAGCCGTGCCGGCAATGGTGGAGCAAGCCACAGCGGCCTTGCCATTGCCGCCGCACAGACGCTCGAACGCAAAGGTGATGGGACCGACGACAAACAGCGTGACAAGGCCCAGCAAGATGCCGGAAATACCGCCGGTGATAAAGCTCGACAGGCTCATGGACGCACCGAGCTGAAATCCGATGACGGCAATCGCGGGATTGGCACCGGGAACCAGCAGGTTCTTGATAAACGGGAACAGGTTGCCCAGAACCATGCCAATAACGAGTGGCAAGATGGAGCCGATAATGGTGCCAATGGGAATGTTGGCGAGGCCGGAAACACCGAGGATGATCATCGTGACGGCGGGGCCAGCCGTAAAGAACAGGATACCGACGGCGCCCTGCTCGGACTCATCGCCGAACTCGCCCATGATGCCCGTATAGAGCGCCATGTTGCAAAACGTGATGCCGCCGATGATAGACACGGAGCTCAGACCCAGGAAGTTGTCGTTAAAGAAATATGCCACGCCCAGGCCGAGAGCCGCTGCGACGACCAGCTTGGGGATCAGCACGACGATACCGGTCTTGATGGCACCCGGCGTGGACTTAAAGCTGATGCCGGCGCCCACAAACAGCAGGATCGCGGCGACGATGGTATTGGAGCCACCGCGGCAGGCAGCCGTAAAGAAGCCGCCGATCTCAAAAACCTGCGGGCAGAAGGTGTTGAGCAAAAGACCGACGATCATCGGATAGATCATGATGTCGCCCGGGATGCGCGGGACCTTGAATTTCTTTTGCTCGTTGGCGGTCGCTTCCTGTGCCATGAAACCCCCATTTCCGCTGACGGGGTACAAAAGCCCACGTCACGCTTTGCTACAGTAAAGTTTGACCATGGTACCAGAAGAAATAGACCAGCTCGGTGAAAAATTGGATTCGTTGGCCGGGATGCTAAACGTGTCCCGCTCTTATACGAGGCTCAAAACGATATAGAGCACGATGCCCGAAACACAGCACCACAACATCGACTTTGTCCTGATTGCCACCACCACGACGCCGGCAGCCGCAATCCAGGGAACCAAGGCAGGCCAGAGTCCCGCGTCGAACGCCCCGGGGCTCACCAAGTCGTTGGCGACCAGCGCGGCAAAGGCAGCGGGCGGGATATAACCCAGGGCCTCGGTAATGCGGGGCGACAGCGTTCTCCCGCGCAAGGCAAACGCCGGCGCGATGCGAAAGAACGCGATAGCAGCCCACGACGACAGCCACAGAACCAAGAACTCGTTAACGGGCATCGCGGGCACCTCTTCCGTCTAATACAGCATCGCACGCCAGCGCAATGGCAATGCCGACCACGACGCTTGCCGGCACGGCAATATTCGTGAGGCCCAAGAACTTGCATACGGCGACGGACACCGCGCCCGAAACCGCCGCGACAACGTTGCCGCGCGACAGCCGCTGCGAAAAGAGTAGACAGATAAAGAGCGACGTGCAGACGAAACTCGCAATAGCGGTGGGAACATCGACAACGGCACCGACGATGGCACCCATCGTGCACGAAGCGCCCCATGTCGCGATGAGGATCACGTTGAGCACGAAGGATTCGCGCGGGCCCCAATCCTCCCCCTCAACCAGCTTGGCAAGCGAGATGCCGTATGCCTCCTCGGTGAGCGTCGCGGCAACAGCCAGCGTCTGACGCTTCGAGGCGCCCGCCAGATGGGGTGCGATCGATGCCGAGTAAAGAGCGAAGCGCGAGGAGATGGCGGCGACGCTCGCGATAATCGAAGGTGCCGGTACGCCCGCCAGCCAAAGATTGCAGATCATAAACTGGCCGCTGCCCGTCACAAACGTGCTGCTCAGAGCAAAGACCATCCAGGGCTCCATTCCCGTCTGCCCCATGATCATTCCGCACGGCGCGCCTATTGCAACATAGGTAAGCATCACTGGCCAGACGATTTTAAAGATCCTAAGGACCATGCCACTCCCATTCTGGTAAGTCGTCTGCAGCGCGCCTTGCAACGCAGCAGAAATATCAACCGGTGGCAATAAAGTTCACCTACAATTGCCACCGGATCGAAAGACACAACTTTTTAGGAAGTCATTATGACAGCTATCGATCGAGACCGGGCGCGCGCGGCCTTCAAAAGCTACACCGATGCCTACGACGCCACCAACCCACGCATCGCGCTCAAAATCGAGCATACGTACCACGTGGCCGAGGCATGCGATGCCGTAGCGCGCGAGCAGGGCTGGTCGTCAGAAGATATTGACCTGGCATGGCTTTGCGGCCTGCTGCACGATATGGGCCGCTTTGAGCAGCTGCGACGCTGGGACACCTTTAAGGACGCCGAGAGCATGAGCCATGCAGTGCTGGGCATCGAGGTCCTCTTTGGCGAGAATCCCGCCGATGCACCCGCCGTAATGAGCATCCGCGACTTTATCGATGACCCGGCAGAAGATGAGCTCATCCGAGCGAGCATCGCCTATCACAGCGATTTCCGTCTACCCGCACAGCTCGACGAGCGCACGCGGAGCTTCTGCGACATCGTGCGCGATGGCGACAAGATCGACATTATGCGCACCATCGCCGACAGCACCGTCGACACCGTCCTCAAGGTGGATGAGGACACGTTTCTCGCCAGCCACTTCTCGACACCGGCGCTTACCGCCTTTGACGAGCACCGCTGCGTCGCGCGCGATGAGCGCGATGAGCCCGCCGACTTCTTGGTGGGGCTTATCTGCTTTATGTTTGAGCTCGTCTATCCGGCAAGCCGCGCGCTGGCGCGCGAGCAAGGCGATATCTACCGCCTGCTCGACGCGCCCTTTGGCATTACGCGGCCCTTTACCGACCCCGCCACGCAGGCAACCTGGAGCCGCCTAAAGGACGAGATGCGCGACTGGCTGGCGCGTGCCTAGCGCTCAAACTGGGCCAGCAGCTCCTCGACGACCTCGACGGCATCACCGACAACCTTGTACTGGGCAGCACCAAAGATGGGGGCATCCGGGTCCTCGTTGATGGCGATAATGCACTCCGCCCCACCGATGCCGGCAAGATGCTGGATGGCGCCCGAAACACCGATACTCACGAGAAGCTTGGGCGAGACCGATACACCCGTCTGGCCAATTTGGTGGCGATACTCCAACCAGCCTGCCTCCACAATGGGACGCGTGCAACCAAGCTCGGCACCCAGGGCATCGGCGAGCTTTCGCATCAGGGGCAGATTCTTCTTGGAGCCGATGCCGCGGCCCACCACGACCAGACGCTCGGCATCGGCAATTGAGGCCTGCTGTCCCCACTCCTCGGCGGGAATCGAGATCTCGACGCGGGCCTTAACGTCATCCGCAAGCACTACCTGGGTAATCGTGCCGGAGCGGCTATAGTCAAACTCGGGCGCCTTAAAGATGCCGGGGCGCACCGTTGCCATCTGAGGACGGTGGTTGGGGCAGATAATGGTGGCCATCAGGTTGCCGCCAAACGCCGGGCGCGTCTGCTGCAGCAGACCCGTCTCCGTATCCATAGAAAGCACCGTGCAATCGGCCGTAAGACCCGTCTGCAAGCGCACGGCCACACCGGGCGCCAGCTCGCGACCAAAGGCGGTCGCGCCGTACAGAATGGCCTCGGGCTTGCGCTCGGCTACCAAATCGCAGATCAAGCGAGCGTAGACCTCCGCGTCGTTCTGACGCAGGCGCTCGTCACGACAGACCAGAACTTCGTCCGCACCGGCGCAAATCAGATGCTCCAGGTCCCCGAGTGAGCCCTCGGGGCTCATGCCGACCAGTGCCACCAGACGGCAGCCGCGGGCATCGGCAAGCTCGCGCCCCTTGCCCATGAGCTCGAAGGCCACGGATGCAACGGCATCGTGCTCGTCAGTCTGCACGAAGATCCAGATGTCTCGATATGCGTCAAGGTCTGCCGCGCCGGCGGCCTCGTCGCGCTCAATCGAGATGGCGTTGACGGGGCAGGCGTCGACGCACCCACCGCACAGGATACAGCCGTCGGTTACGCGGGCACAGCGATTGGGGCGCTCACCCTCCACCACAATGCCGCCCGAGGCGCAGGCGCGAACGCAGCGACCGCAGCCGATACAGGCTTCGCTATCGATAATCAGCCCGCTCATCTATGCCACCCCCTCGATAATCTTGGCAAGTTTTACCGCCTGCTCGGACGCCGTTCCCTCGACGGCCTCGCACGTTTGGTCACGGTCGGGCACAAACGAGCGCACGACCTGCGTCGGTGATCCGGCAAGGCCGCAACGCGAGGGGTCGGCGTTTACGTCGGCAGCGCTGGCCACGCGCACGTCTGCATCCTCGGCCGCGCGAATACCGGCAATACTCGGCATGCGCAGCTGGCCAATCTCCTTGGCAGTCGTCATCGCACACGGCATCTCCAGGTACACCGTCTCCTCGCCGGCATCGCAGCCGTGAACGAGCGCCAGCGAGCCACACGTCGTAAATCCCGCGCTCTGCACACAGCTCACGTCGGTCACGCAGGGGACCCCAAAGGCGCCGGCCAGCTCGGGGCCGATCTGGGCCGTATCGCCGTCCACCGCCATCTTGCCGCAGATGAGCAGGTCAAAGTCCTCATCGAGTGCCTCGATGCCGCATTTGAGGGCATAGGTGGTGGCTAGGGTATCGGCGCCCGCAAAGGCGCGATCGGTCAGCAGCAGCGCGTCGTCGGCACCGCGGGCGATGCAGTCGCGCAGCAGCGATTCGGTCGCGGGGATGCCCATCGACACCACCGTCACACGCACGTCCATGCCAAAGCCGATAAAGTCGTCCTTCAGCGCTAGCGCACATTCGAGGGCACTTGCATCGAAGGGATTAATGACCGCCTGCTTGCCATCACGCACGATAGTATTGGTCTTGGGGTCCATCTTGACCTCGGTGCTTCCGGGCACCGCCTTGACGCACACCACCATATGGAAATCACTCATCTTCATGCGCCCCCTTTCTGGACGAGTTCATCCAAGAGCTTCTCCGTAAACAGGTTGCCGCGACCCAACTGGCCGGCAGGATCGAGCTGGAGTTTGAGGCGCGCCGACTCGACCATGGCCTCGTGGCCGTACATCGTCTCCAAGAAGCCCGCCTTGATCTTGCCGACGCCGTGTTCGGCAGAAACGGCACCGCCCATGGCCGTGACCTCGGAAGCCCACTGGGCAAAGAGCTCTCCACCACGACGGTAGTCTTGCGCATCGCGCGGCAGGATGTTCACATGCAGATGGTTGTTCCCGATGTGTCCCCAGGCAGCAGACTCAAGCCCGCTTTCGGCCAGCGTGCGGCGATAGAGGGCCATGACATCGGCAAGGCGTGCATTGGGCACCGACATATCCGATCCCAGCTTGGTAATGGTGGGGTCGGTGCGGCGACGCGCGTCAATGAGCATGTTGACGCTCTCGGGCACCGCGTGGCGGAAGAACCGCTGGCACTCGCGATCGACTTCGGTGCGGGCGACCCATGTCGCATCGTCGCGGCCGCCCGCAAACTCCAGCACCCATCCAAGGTGGTACAGCTCCTCGGTCGCCTGCGCCTCGTCATCGCAGTCGAGCTCCACGTAGACACAGACCTTTGCCTCGTCGTCGAGCGCCGGCAGCGAGGCAAACGCTGTCGACTGCTCGCGCTGGCGACGCAGGATATCCAGGGCGCCAGCATCGAAATACTCAATAGCGGCGGCATGGGACAGCACGGGACGCACGGAATCGGTAAAGGACACGGCCTTGTCTTCGCTATCGAAAAAGCAACTCACACCCCATACGACCGAAGGTGCCGCCTGCAGGGCGATCTCGAGCTCGGTAATGACGCCGAGCGTGCCGCACGCACCGATAAAAAGATCGATGGCGTCCATATCGTCCGCAACAAAATACCCCGAGGCATTTTTGGTCTTGGGCATGGTGTAGTCAGGAAGATCAAGCTCGAATGTATGACCCTCTGCCGTCACGAGCGACAGGTGGCGGCCCTGGGCAAAAGCCTCGCCGCGCTGAAGCTCAAGCAAATCGCCATCAGCCAGCGCGACGTGGAGTCCCGTGATATGCGGGCGCATGGGGCCGTAAGCGTAGCTGCGGGCGCCGGAGGCGTTGCATGCCGCCATGCCACCCAGACAGGCAGATGCCTCGGTGGGATCGGTGGGAAAGAACTGCTCGGGGGACTCTTGGAACTCCTCGTAGGCCTCAAGCGATGCCTGGTCCCAACCAGCGGTCGGCAGTACCTTCTTGCTCAGCTGCTTGCGCAGCTCCGAGAGCACAACGCCCGGCTCCACGCGCAGCAGAAATTGGCCTTGTTCATCGCGGCGAAGGCCCAAGTAGCGATTCATACGGGAAGTATTGAGGATATGCCCACCGTGGGGCACGGCACCGGCGGCAAGGCCGGTTCGGGCGCCCTGAACCGTTACCGGGACACGCTCGGCATGGAGCGTTTCCAAAATGGCACGGACCTCGTCTTCCGTTGTCGGAAACGAGATGCTCGATGCTTCGCCCGATGCACGAGATTCATCGCGGCCATACTCTTCGAACTCATCGGTGAAGGGTTTAATGGTTGCAGACACGCGAACTCCCCCTTTAGCTAACTACAGTGTTTGCAGGGAGATGTTACCGCATCGTTTCGTCGACGTGTTCGAGACCGTCTCCATAATTGGCGATTTTTACGTTTGTGCAATTCGGCGAACGGCAAGGCTTCCTCGGCAGACGATGCTTTTGACACATATCGCCCCGCCGTCGCCGACCGCTCGATTGTCGCTCGAAAAAAGTTGAAGTAATTTTCCCACCTTTTACCTGCGGAGATGTCAATCCGTCAAGCATTTGGTCAGAAATTGGTCAAGTAGCGGCTGATACGGTCGGCGTCGACAGCCAAAACCGATAGAAGTTTTGGCCCCAGAAGCAGGGAGGTTCCCATGGCATATTACTGGCCCCAGTACGGCGTCGCCATCGAGGTCGACGACGATCCCTATCTCCTGCCTTTCGACGAAGAGGCGTTCCCCGATACGGCGGTCTACCACGTCACCACCGATGTTATCTGCGACCCCGAGTCGTTCTCGGCGCTCGCCCACCACATCGCGCGTATCCACGACATCGAGCTCCCTCACGACTTTGACGAGCTCATCTACTCGCGCCGCCTGATGCTTCACATGCTCTTTGGAGCGGACCCGTCCACGTTCGCACGTGTCTACACCACCAAGGACGCCGCATGAGTGCGAAGAAGCCGCCCCGCCTCGCAGGACTGGGGCGTCGCAAGAAACTCGTCGTTGTCTGCCTGGCTATCGCCTGCGCCCTCATCGCCGTAGGGCTATACGCCTGGCAGTCGCAGCCCGTGCCCGAAGCGGGCGCCTCAGTCACGACGGCAGAGGGTAAATCGCGACAAGAAATCCAAGATGAGCTCGATGCCATCGTCCGCGACAACATGATGACGATTTCGGTCGCGCCGGTCGCTCAGCTACAGGAGGACGGCAAGCTGCGCGTCAACGTGCAAAACGTCCAAGACAATAAATTTCCCCAGCGATTCCGCGTCATCCAAAACGACGAGACCATGTACGAATCCGGTGTGGTCGAGACCGGCAAGACAATCGAGACGTGCCCCGCCGGCGACATCAAAGAAGGAGAGGCATACATCGAGATCCAGGCACTCGATGCCAAGACCCTCGACAGCCACGGCAATCCGACACGTGTCAAGGTACGGGTTGAGCAAGCCGAGAACTAGCTTTTTCGGCCGACGCGACACCGCACGCAATTCACCAGCATTCGTCCAATCATCGCGGGGACGGCCCGCGGCGAATAGAAAGGAACGACCATGGACATCACCAGGAACATGAACGGAGCCAGAGCGCTCGTCGTGGGCGCAGGGCTCGCGCTCGCGCTCGCAATGGGCGCCGCCCCGACGCCAGCTCTGGCAGCCGGGCGCGTTGGAACCACGAAAGTAATGGTCAGGACCGAGATCGACAACGTAGAGTTCAAAGTTCCGACGGTTATTCCCTTCGTCGCCAAGGCCGACGGCACGCTTCAGGGCCCCTCAGAAGACGCGACCACCATCGACAATCATTCGGCCTACGGCATCCATGTCACCAACATGAAGATCGACGCCATGAACACCTGGACCATTGCCGCCGACGCCAAGGCCGGAACCGCGCAGAATTCCATCGACTTTAAGGTCGGCCCCGACGGCGCACTCCAGAACGCCAGCGCCGCAATGCAGGAGACGGGCCTCGATCTTTCCAAGAATGCAGCCTTCGACATGGGCTACCAGGGCATTGCCGGCGGCACGGACAAAATTAAGCTCAAGACAAGCGGAAACGTCGCCCGCGTCACGCGCGACATCTTCCGCGTAACCGGCGAAGGCGATCAGGTTGCAACGATCACCTGGACGGTCGAGCCCGGTGCGCACACGGCATAAGGCCGTCGCCCTGGCCGCCGTCAGTATCCTAGCGTTTGGGCCAGCCATGGCCTTTGCCCAGCAAGAACAGGCGCAGGCCGCCACGCAAGTGACGGTCGACCTCTCGGAGCTCGACCGCGGCAACTGCAAGGAACCGTTGGCACAGACAGACGACAGACGATGGCTCTTGGCAGCAGGCGCCACGGCAGCAGGTGCGGGAACCGCCGGCCTCGGTCTGCACATCAAACGCAGCCAGAAACGAAACACGGACAGGCCGCACTAAATTAGCTAAGGAGACCCCATGGCATCGAAGAACCTTTTGCCCGTCGTCGCACTCTGCGGCGCGCTCGCAACCGGAACGCCTGTCGCCGCTTGGGCGACTCCCGTCATGGCAGACTCCTTACCAGCAGCCCTAAGCTCCGCACCAAATCCGTCGAGCGCCATTGCGTGCAAGCGTTTTTCGTTCGCACAGGCCGCAATCTCAACCTCGGGATGCCTTCGTCGTAATACGGACGGCTCGATAGTCGTGGATATCAATCGTTCGAACAAGGCAAACGGCTCCCAGGCGGGGTGCGCCGTCTGCACATGGCGCTCGATTGTGCTCGATGCAGATGGCGATCCGTGCGATTTGGGGTTGCGCATCGATATCGCTTCGGTCGATGACTCGGCGAACGGAGCGAAGGTCGCCTTCGACGGTGCGTTTTTCGAGAAAGGAGGCGGTATATGTCTGGGCTGCGCCGCCGCGAATGCAGACGATGTGCAGCCCACCCTCTCATTCACGGCATCGCTGCGGCTGACCAAGGCGGGCACCGATGCCATCGCGGCGGGAGAAGCATCCCTGCTGTTCTACGCCGTCAGCACCAAAGACACAGACGCTCATTTCGAGAAGTCAGCCGGATCACTCAGCCTTACACGAGGGATAGAGGCAGGCCCTATTGAAATCGATGCCCACGCGCAAAGCAGGCAACGCATTCTTGCCGACCCGGCGCTTCTCGAAATGGAGTGGAACGGATCCGGAGCCATCGGGATTGTCCCCTCCGCGCTTGACGCCAAGACGCTCCCCTCAAACGACGAACCCATCAACGCAACCATACAAGAAGAGAGCACGGACAAAGAAGCAGGTGCGGGCGACACGCCGTCGCCGACAAACAGCGTCCCAGCTTCTTTCGAAGCACCGAATGAGCCCGCTACCGGTCCAAACGATCCCGAGCTCGCGGACAGTCTGGGACTTGCTGATCCTCAGGAGATCGATGAAGGTAACTGCTGCGTGCTTGCCGCCCTCGACCACACAGAGGTCATCGATGCTGCAAACATCGAAGTTGCCGCCGCCAATCAGCCCGTCCGCAAGTCGGCCATCATCGCATTTCCCGAATCCATCGAAGTCGTCTTTTTGCCATCAGGCGAGGTCGTGGCCCCAACACTGCTCACCTTGTTGGGCGCCAAGAATACTCGAAACGAAATTAAAAAGGTCACGGTTGTCGACCCTGCAACCACCGCTAAACTGCGTTTATACGCCGTTGCCCCAGACGGAGGCAAGACCTTGGAATTCGATGGCGACACACTTCTAGCCTGGCGACGTCTGGACATTATGCAAGACGTCTCGTATCAGATCGAACTCGAAGGGTTTGATCGTGCCCGCGATGCCAATATCATCGCCGCGGCTATTGAATCCCCACAGCGGCTTATGACACTGCGCTTTGACTACTATCCCTATGTCCCGACAACCACCTGAGGCTTAAATGCTGCGCATCATTCCTAATACCACTTATATAACGTATTAGATGAGTCGCGATGTGCCTCGCATTTCGTTCTGCTACGATTGCCACGTTGGCATCAATACAGGAGGGCTCATGCCGGGCTTGGGAACAATCATCAACGTTGCGCTTTTAGTTGCGGGCGGTCTTTTGGGATTAGCGGGCGGCCGCTTCATTACACCGCGCATCCAAGACACGCTCATGAAAGCATCGGGGCTGTGCGTCCTGTTTATCGGCCTGGGCGGCACCATGCAAAAGATGCTCATCATCGATGGAAAGGCGCTAGCGACCACCGGTACCACCATGCTCATCGTCTCATTTGCGCTCGGTTCGCTCATCGGCGAGGCCATCAACTTGGAGGCCTCCATCGAGAACCTTGGCGAATGGCTCAAGCGCAAGACTGGCAGTGAGGGCGATAACGAGTTCACCAACGCTTTTGTCTCGACTTCACTCACCGTGTGCATCGGCGCCATGGCCATTGTGGGATCGATCCAGGACGGCCTGCTCGGCGACTGGTCAACGCTTGCCCTCAAGGGCGCACTGGACTGCATCATCGTCTGCACCATGACGGCCTCGCTTGGCCGCGGCTGCATCTTCTCAGCCCTGCCCGTCGCCGTGTTCCAGGGGACGATCACGTTGTTTGCCGGCGCGCTCTCCCCCATCATGACCACAGCAGCCCTCAACAGCCTTTCGCTCGTAGGCTCCATGCTCATCTTCTGCGTCGGCGTCAACCTCATCCGTCCTCAGACCTTCCGCACGGCCAATATGCTTCCCTCCGTCGTCATCGCCGTCATATACGCCCTCCTGTTCTAAATCTATCAACGCAGCGGTATCTCGAACATCTGTTTGATGCTGTGCTATGATATGAGGTCACCGTAGCTGCGTTCGAGAGGAGGAGCGGTGGCCGACCAGGACATCAAGATGCTCATCGAGCGCATTATGGCCGAGGCCCGGACCCATCAGTCCGCCCGCTTCTCAAACGAAACCTACGCAGACGAGCCGATTCTCAAAACCGGCCGACAGATGCAGAATTTCCTCCCCAACCAGTACCGTAAAATGCGCGAGATATCGCGCTGGCAGGATGACCCCAAGGGCGGTGCGGGCCGCTGGCTTTCGGAAGCCGAGCTTTTTTACCGCCAGGGCCTGCTGATGGCCGACTTTGAGGACGACTGTCCCTACAACGGCACCTTTAAGTCGTACTTTCCCACCTACAACGCCATGAGCGACCGGCAACTGCGCGGCTACTTTACCTGGCGTGCCCAAGTGCGCCGCGGAACCGTCGAGGAAACGTCTACGTCCTTTGCCTTTCTGTATCTCTATGAGCTGATCTGCGGCATTGGCGTAGATAATCCACTCGATGGTTTTAACAAGATCAAGGCTTTTTGGGATGTCTATCGCGCCTTCGAGCCCGGCATCGACCGGTTTGCGCGCGTGTGGCTGCAAGATTACGCCGTGTTCCACGGGCTCGACCCCAAGCTGCTTCGCGACTCTAAAACCGTCATGTTCGATAACGCCCTTATCGAACTGCGGCGCGCGGCACGAGACCTTGTACCGGCACCGTCCGGCCAGACCCCTAAGCGTCGCAAAACCTCCGAGCCCACGCTCCCCCTTCCGCCCGATGAGGTGCGCGAGGAGCGACTCATGGCCGCCATCAACGCCCTCTCCACGTACAACCTAAGTAGCTCGCGGCTCGACCGCAGCCACCACCGCGATCTGCGCCACGTGGCGTGCGCCGTGTATGTCCGCATGGCGCGCTACTATGACACGCACCGAAAGACCGGCATCGTGGCAAGTTTATTTGGGGAGGAGACGGCCATGCCCTACACCATGTTTGCCTCGGCCGTATTCTTTGCGCCCGAGCGCCACGAGGACTGCGAATACCGTCTGGACCCCATCCATATCTACCGTTGCCAAAACGGTTTTTGGGAATGCATGCGGATTCACGGCAGCAGACAAAAGAGCAGCAAACTTGGCGAGATGATGCGCGCCTGCGACCAACGCCTGCGCCTGGCCCTGGACCCTGCCCATCCCCTTAAGGAAGAAAAGGTCCCCAAATATCTGGCCAAGATTATCGATGACGAGATTGTGACATGGCTTTCGTGGGACGCTGCACACCAGCCCGTCAAGATCGATATCGATTTGAGCCAGCTGGGGCACATTCGGAGCGCTGCCGCACAAACGCGCGAAGCGCTTTTGATTGACGAGGAACGCGAGGACGGCGCGTCCGCAGAAGCCGAGGCAGCGGACTCAGGGCAACCGGAAGCCGAGCCCGTAGCCGACGCGACGGTCGAGGCGGTCGCGGCGGCCGCAGGGCAGGACGAGTCCGACGAGCCGACCATATCCACCGAACAGTTTGGTGTCATGGCACCGCTTCTCGCGCCGACGCCCGCGTTCGCAGCGGCTGCGCCCGCTGACGCCACGAACGAACTCGCGCTCGCCGCAGACGCCTATCTCCGCGCGCTGCTCGAGCACAACGCAGTACAGGCGGAATCGGCGGTAGTGCAATCGGAGCAGAGCGAGGACATGCTCGTCGATACCATCAACGAGGCGCTCTTTGACCTGGTGGGCGACACCGTAATTGAATTTAGCGCGGCAGGGCCGCAGATTATCGAGGACTACGAAGCAGACGTGAGAGGATACCTAGACCATGAGTGATACCGCATCCGCAGCACCTCGCGTGCCCAAGCGCGTCGCTGCCGTCATTCTCAACTCGCTCAAGGGCGGCGTGGTCCCGCGCATCGGCCTTCCTTACATCACCGTAGGCCGCGAGGTCGAGATCCGCGCCCTGCTCACCGATCTGAGCCTCATCGCCGACGGTGGCGCGAGCTTCCGCTTTCTGGTCGGTCGTTACGGCGCCGGCAAGAGCTTTTTGCTCCAGACCATCCGCACGCACGCCATGGGCGAGGGATTCGTCGTCGCTGATGCCGACCTGTCGCCCGAGCGCCGCCTGCAGGGCGGTCAGGGACAGGGCCTTGCCACCTACCGCGAGCTCATCCGCAATATATCGACCAAGACGCGCCCCGAGGGCGGTGCGCTCAACCTTATCCTAGATCGCTGGGTCGCCTCATGTGCCGACGTCGACGAGTCGGTCGTCAATGCCCAACTGGCCCCGCTCGAGGAGATGGTCCACGGCTTCGACTTCACCCGCATGCTCCGCCGCTATCGCATGGCCGCATCCGGGGGCGACGAAGAGACCATGAGCCGCGTGACCAAATGGATCCGCGGCGAATACCGCACCAAGAGCGAGGCGCGCGCCGAGCTGGGCTCCTCGACCATCATCAGCGATGACGACTGGTACGACTACGTCAAACTCATCGCGCGTTTTTTGGTTTGCAGCGGCTACAAGGGCATGCTGGTGCTCATCGACGAGCTCGTGAATCTGTATAAGATTCCCAATGCCATCACGCGCCAGTACAACTACGAGAAGATCCTGACCATGTACAACGACACACTTCAGGGCAAGGCGCAGTACCTGGGCATGATCATGGGCGGCACGCCAACCTCCATCGAAGACCGCCGCCGCGGCGTGTTCTCCTACGAGGCTCTGCGCAGCCGACTCGCTCAGGGTCGCTTTGCGCGCCAGGACCTTAAGGACATGCTCGCACCCATCATCCGCCTGCAGCCGCTCACCTACGAGGAGCTACTGGTGCTCATCGAAAAACTCATGCAAATTCACGCCGGCTACTTTGGCTGGACGCCCACGCTTACCGAGAACGACTTGGTGGACTTCCTCAAGATCGAGTTCGGTCGTGTGGGAGCCGACACGCATCTGACGCCGCGTGAAGTCATTCGTGACTTTATCGAGTTGCTCGACATCCTATGCCAAAACCCCGACGCCAACGTGGCCGAGCTGCTGCAAAGCGTCGGCGGCGACGCGCTGGCGCCGGCAGCCGCAACAGGCGACACCGATACCGCAGGCGGCGACCGTAACTTCGCCGAATTCACCATCTAACCTGCCAAAAAGGGACAGGTTTATTTTGGCAGGCTCTATCTGGGCAAACGTTGAAGCAGTAATGCAGCAAGCCACTGCCCGCCGCGTTGAGAGATTCGCTTTTGAAAGGAGGCCTCGTGAACGCCTTTGACCGCTACGCCCCGTTTATCCAAGACTTCATCTACTCCCACGATTGGGAGAGCTTGCGCTCTATCCAGGTTGCGACAGCTGATGCCATCTTTAACACGCAAGATAATGTGCTCCTGACGGCATCCACGGCTTCCGGCAAAACCGAGGCAGCCTTCTTTCCCATCCTGACCGAATTTTGGGAGAACCCGCCCGCGAGCGTGGGCGCCCTCTACATCGGCCCCCTCAAAGCGCTCATCAATGATCAGTTCGTCCGTCTCAATGACCTGTGCGAAGAAGCCGACATCCCCGTCTGGCACTGGCATGGCGATGTCTCGCAGTCGCACAAGGCCAAGCTCATCAAAAAGCCAAGCGGCATCTTGCAGATTACGCCCGAGTCGCTCGAGGCGCTCTTAATCCATAAGCACATGGCGATCCCGCGCATGTTCTGCGACCTACGCTATGTGGTCATCGATGAGGTCCACTCGCTCATGCGCGGCGACCGTGGCGGGCAGACGCTCTGCCTTATCGAGCGACTCTCGCGCATGGCCGGCGTACAGCCCCGACGCATTGGCCTTTCGGCCACCATCGGCGACCCCGAGCGCACGGGCGCTTTTCTCTCGAAGGGAACGGGGCGCGACTGCGTTATCCCCCGCTTTGAGGAACCGCGCCGCGTGTGGCGCATCTCCATGGAGCACTTCTACAACTCGGGCCCCCAGGCTCAGCAACGAGGATTCGTAGGCACAGGTCCACAAGAAGCCGAGGTGCTTGCTTGCGAGCGTATTGAGACGGCGGCGCCCGCGGCGCTGCCCGCATCCGGACAAGACATGTGCCACAGCGGACAGCTTACACAGGAAGAACACCGTCAACGTCGTGAGCAGGCGCGGGACAAGGCCGCTCCCAAAGACCGTCGCACTTCCTCGGCCCCCGAGGGCGAAGTCGACATCCCACGAGCGACCGAGCAGGCGCTTCTCAACCCCACCGACACGGCGCCCGACAACGCCGACCCCGGCATGGGCTATATCTTTGAGCATACGCGCGGCCGCAAATGCCTGGTCTTTGCCAACTCGCGCGAGGAGGCAGAGGCCGTGTGCTCCATGCTGCGCAGCTACTGCGAGAGCCGGCACGAGCCCGACCGTTTTCTCATCCATCACGGCAATCTTTCGGCATCGCTACGCGAGACGGCCGAGGAGCTCATGCGCGACGAGGAGCAGACGCAGACAACCGTCACCACCTCTACGTTGGAGCTCGGTATCGATATCGGCCGCCTGGAGCGCGCCTTCCAGATTGACGCGCCGTTTACCGTCAGCTCCTTTTTGCAGCGCATGGGGCGCACAGGCCGTCGCGATCTTCCGCCCGAGATGTGGTTTGTCATGCGCGAGGAAGAGCCCGAGCCGCGCACGATGATGCCCGAAACCATTCCCTGGAAGCTCCTGCAGGGTATCGCGCTCGTACAACTCTATCGCGAGGAAAAGTGGGTCGAGCCACCCGAGCTCGATCGTCTCCCCTACAGCCTGCTCTATCACCAGACTATGTCGACCCTCGCCAGCACCGGCGAGCTCACGCCGGCCGAACTTGCCCAGCGCGTGCTCACGCTCAGCTATTTCCACCGTGTCTCGGCAGACGATTACCGTGTGCTGCTACGTCACCTCATTAAGATCGACCATATCCAGGTCACCGAAGGTGGCGGGCTCATCGTGGGTCTCGCGGGCGAGCGCATCATCAACAACTTTAAGTTCTACGCCGTGTTCCAGGAAAACGAGGAGTTTACCGTCCGGAGCGAATCGGCTGAGCTGGGCACGATCGTTAATCCGCCCCCGCCCGGTGAGCGCATCGCCATCGCCGGACACTGCTGGATTGTCGAGGAAGTGGACTGGAAGCGCCACACTGTCTTTGCCACGCAGGTCAAGGGCCGGGTGCCGGCCTACTTTGGCGACTGCCCCGGCGACATTAACACGCATGTGCTCGAGCGCATGCGCAAGGCGCTCAACGAGCACGCGACATATCCGTACCTTATGGGTAACGCACGGGCCCGCTTGGCGCAGGCTCGTCATACGGCCGAGATTTCGGGTGCGGGAACCAAGCCGCTCATCAACCTGGGCGGCGATACCTGGGTGCTCTTCCCCTGGCTGGGCAGCTACGCCTTTTTGGCGCTCGAGCGCATGCTCAAGATTAAATGTGCCGCGGAGCTGGGCCTTCGCGGACTCGACTCGTCACGCCCGTACTTTATGCAGTTTAAGATGAAGGCCGACGAGGAGACGTTCTTTGAGGTGCTCGCCGCCGAGGCCGAGAAGGACTTCGATCCCATCGAGCTCGTCTATCCTGGCGAGGTGCCTTACTTTGACCGCTACGACGAGTTTGTTCCCGAAGAGCTCGTGCGCAAGGGCTTTGCCGAAGGCGTGCTCGACATAGAGGGCATGAAGCAGCGTGTCCGCAGCTGGTGCGACCACGCCTAGGACCAGTCTTTTTTTGGGACGGGGAGACTTACTTGTCGTGGAGGGCCGCGCCGAGGAAGTCAGCATCGAAGGGCACGGCTTCGGCAAAGGTGTAGTCGCCGTCGCCGGCGATGAGCAGGTAGTTCTCCTCGCCACCGAACTCCGCATCGCCACACGGGACCACCCAGGCATGGGCGAACACCTCGAGCGCCGTGGCTGCGCAATCGCGCAGGAACGTCACGTCGCTCCCCTCGTTCGCGCTCACGATATTGGCCGCATAGATACCGCCGGGGTTCAGGCTGCCCCGCACCAAACGCATCGCCTCAACCGTCGCCAGCTCGCGTACGGGCTCGGCACCGCCAAAGCAATCGCTCACGACCACGTCGTAGCGACGATGCCCCACGCTCGTCACGCCCAGGTACGAACGCGCCTCGGCGGTAATCACCCGCAGGCGATCGCCCGCCGTACGCTCCAGCTCGTCTAGGTAGAACCAACGACGCGCTAGACGTGTAATCTCGGCATCGTACTCAATGACGTCCATGCGCAAACTCTCATGCAACATCAGCGCGAACTTGGGATAGGCAAACCCGCCGCCGCCCAGCATAAGCATGCGGTCGATGCCATGACCATAAGCGTCACGCATTGCGCCCTCGGCCTCAAACACGTCGTCAAACGCACGATAGTACGCAAAGACGGGCTCCGCCCAACGTTCGCCAACATAGCTTGCGCTTTGGTAGACGCCGCCTTGCACCAACACGCGAATCTCATCGCCGCCCTCATCGTGCACGCGTTTCACACGCGCCAACCCATTGCGGGTTCGCGCAACCTGCAGACAGGCAGCACGAACAGCGACGGCGGCCGCACCAAGCGCCGCGGCTCCCAGAGCAACGCCGGCAACGACGCCGGCAGAAACACTCGGCTTGTTCATTTAGAGCTCCTTTTGCAGATAAAGGCCATGATCGTAAAAACCCAAATGGCGATAGTACTCGCGCGTACCAATCGCGCTGATCACGTTGATACGCGCATAACCCGCATCCCGGGCAATCTCGCATGCACGCTCTACGAGCAAACGCCCCAACCCGTGATGCTGCGCCGCCTGTCCCTGGTCGCCCACGCGTGCCGCCATGCCATACACGTGCACCTCGCGAATCATCGCCTCGTCCGGCGTCGTCGGCAACTCGTCCGCATGCGCGGCAACAAATGCGCGATCGGGCAGCGACAGCCGCAAAAAGCCCGCAATCTTGCCCTGCGGCGTCACCCACTGCAAAAAGCGCTCGTGCGTCACCGGCGTCTCGTACGTCACTTCTTCGTCAAGGGTCAACTCGCCCAGGTCGGCACCCGCCGTGCTGATCTCGCGATAGCGAACCTCACGCACCGTCGCACCGTCACCCCGAGCAGCCAGGCGGTTCTCAACGAGCTGACGCAGGTTGGGCTTCTTGTTGCCCACCATAATGTCGTCGGAGCTAAAGTCGCGAATCATGCGGCTGATGCGGCAGAACGCCGGCGTCACCACGATATCGTCGGCCAACACATCGAGCAGCTCTTCCTCGGTATAGGGGCGCCACTCGCCACGCTCGTAACAGCCCACCAGGCGCGAACCCTCGATGAGCGCACACGGGTAGACCTTGACCTCGTCGGGCATAAAGGCGCCCTCGGTCATAAAGCGCTCGTAGTCGCGCTTGTCACCCTCGGGCGTGGCGCCCAGCAAATTGAGCATAAAATGCGCATGGATCTTAAAGCCAAACAGGCGCGCAAGCGAAAACGCGCGCTCGATCTGCGCCACCGAAATGCGACGCTCGTTGATATCGAGCAGATGCTGGTCGAGGCTCTGGATGCCCATCTGAATCTTGGTACAGCCCAGACGACGGATGAGCGTGAGCGCCTGCGGTGTTACAGCATCGGGACGCGTTTCGATAACGAGCCCCACCACGCGATGCTTCGCCGTCTCGTTGATGCGTTGCTGCCGCTCAAGCTCTTCCATCGTCGCCGTCTGCCACTCGGCGACCTCGCCCCACGGCGTGCCGGGGCCGTACAGACAACGCACTGCGCGGTTATAGCCGCCCACAGCAGCATCCACACGCCCCTGCTCGTCGGCAACGCCGGCAGCAAGCTCGACCTCGTCGGTCGTAATGCCCGCTGCCCGATAGCGCTCGCGACGCTCCGCCACCACCGGCGGCAGGGCATCGGCGGGAGCGTCATCGAGCAGGCGCCCCGCCTCGGCACGGCTGATGCCCGGACGCGCCAACATGGGGTTTGCCGCCACGCCGGCGACGGCATCGTCATTGAGCGCACGGAAGAGCTCCGACATAAACCATGCCTGATACCCTTGCGAATAGTCGCTCCAGGTACCGCCAAGGACGATGAGCTCAATCTTGTCGGTCGCATGACCCATCTGCGAAAGCGCCGTCAGACGAGCGCTCACCTGCAGATACGGATCGAAGCAGTTTTGCTCCGCACGGGCGCACGCCGGCTCGGCATGAAGATAGCTTTTGGGCATGCGCAGGTCGTTGGGGCAAAACAGGCAATCGCCCGAGCACGGCCAGGGCTTGGTGATGACGGTAATGGTCGCCACGCCCGAGGCCGTTCGGCGCGGCTTCATACGCAGCACCTGCAGCAGTTGACGTTCCAGATCGGCATCGACATTCCACCCAGCCCAACGAGCCGGTTCCTCACGTTTAACCCGCTGGTAAAACGGCAGCAGTCGGCGCTTGGCCAGGTCGCGTTTGTCGGCACCCTCACGGCGCGCCTCGGCATGTATCAGTTTGACGAGCGCCCTGTCGTCCACGGTCTCGCCGCGGCGCAGGGCCTCGAGTATGTTCAAGATAATCTGTTCCATGCCCCCATTGTAAAGGCAAAGGCGCCAGAGCCAGTCACGGCTCCGGCGCCTCCATCAAACAGCGCGGCTACGTTTGCGGGTCTCCGAAAACCACCCATCACTCCGAATCAAACGACATGTCGCCCGAACCGACCTCAAAACGATACGTGGCAGACTTATCACCGTTGTCGAATTCAAGATTCAAAATGGTCTCGCCGTCGTAGCCAAGCGGAAGGAAATCGCTCTCGAAGTCGCCGCTGCCCAAGGTGAGGCTCGCCTTAAAACCCGTAGAGTTCGGAACCGTCATCTCCACGTCGCCCGAGCCCACGCTCACGTCCATAGACTTCGCGGGCG
Source organism: Collinsella sp. AF04-24 (assembly GCF_003465685.1). Taxonomy (NCBI): domain Bacteria; kingdom Bacillati; phylum Actinomycetota; class Coriobacteriia; order Coriobacteriales; family Coriobacteriaceae; genus Collinsella; species Collinsella sp. AF04-24. The sequence goes on along the minus strand of NZ_QSBK01000014.1, from coordinate 21,491 downwards.
CCTGGTAGAGCTCGAACGTCACATCGCCCGAACCTACCTTGGCATTCAGGGTGTCGGTTACGGTGCCCGCAAACTCAACGTCTCCCGAGTCCAACGTCAATTCGAAGTCGTGACATGCAATGTCCGCGACCGTCAGGTCTCCCGACCCCACCCTCGCCGTAATGCCGACCAGGTTATCCGCAACATCCCGCGGCAGCTCGATGGTGACCGAACGATCGATAGCGCGCTCGTCATCGCAGTCGAACTGGCTAATCGTGAGCGTAGAACCCTGGACCTCGGCCAGATTCTGAGTGGCAGCATCGTAGGTAGCTACCCCCTTTGCAACACGACCGCTCTCGATGACACGCACCTGCCCGCCGGAAACGCACTTGATCTCAACCTCACCCGATGTCACATCCAGGTCAAGGGACTGGAATGAGTCGGCATCAAACGTTTCGCTCGAAAGCTGCCGAGACTGAGCAGAATAGTTACCGCCATCCAAAGAATCGTCCCCGTCAACCACATCGTCCATACCGGACAAACCGGATGCAATATCGCCGAGATCCCACAGGCCATCAAAATGAAACAATATCCGCGAAGTGCCAAAGATAAGCCCGATGATGAGCACGAACGCTCCGATACCGACGCCCAGGCGGACCTTGGACTCATGCGAGAGCTTCATCATTCATCACCTTCTTTGGCGCTCGGCTCAGCGGCGGTCGAGGAAGCCACGTCAGTATCAACCGCAGCGGAAACATCCTGAGCCTTAGCCGCCTCCGGCGCCGGACCAACCTGAATATCCCCGCGTGCCCAATCGCCATCGAGCGCACGCGCCACCCAGCGATAGATGGGGATTGTAAAGAAGATCAGCGCGGCAAAGGAGCCACCAAACAGGAACATCAGCAAAAAGAACAGCAGCCAGCACACGGCCCAATACGGAAACGACTGGAACGGACCTTTCACCGGAGTCGAGCCAGCTGCGCCGCCACTCGTCACCTGCGCCGTAGCGGCATTGGCGGCCTGCGCACTCCAGCTTGCCGCTTGCGCCGCCTTGGCCGCAGCATCACTCGCCTGCGTAGCTGCCTCCGTGGCGCGCGCCGCCGCCTCATGGGTGCGGGCACGTTCTGCCGCCTCGGCCTCGCGCTGACGGGCGCGGTCCTCGTTCTCAAACTCGATATCGTCCTCGATCTCATCGCTCGGATTGAGCAGCTCGTCCAGGCTCACGCCATAGAGCTTGGCGAGCGAGATCAGGTTCTCGGTATCGGGCGAGCTCTCCGCGCGCTCCCATTTACTGACCGCCTGGCGCGACAGCCCCAGCTTTCGCGCCAGCCCTTCTTGGCTAAAGCCTTTGCTGCGGCGAAGGTCGGCGAGCCGCTGCGCAGTTTCTACATTCATGGTTCCTCCTATGCTTTTGCCAGCCGTGCCGCCGGACCGTTTTTGTTCTTAAGGCGCCTTGCACGGTTAAAAATCTATCCGCCACCGCCAAAAGCATGCCACCTATTCTAGTGAGATTTTTGACAACCGGCGGTTGCGGGTGCATATGAGCTGCGGAAATGTGTCCAAACAAAGCAATGACCCGCAGCTCGGTTGTCCCCGTTGCGGCGTTAACGGTAGTATGGTCGTACTGTTTATTCCGCACCGCCAACGGAGGGAGTTCCGCGCCGTGAACCGCGATTTCGCCTCATCGCTCATCCAGCTCAACAATACGTTCTATCGCGAGCACTCCGCCTCCTTTTCCGATACGCGCCAGGCCCCGTGGCCCGGCTGGGTGCGCACCATGGACATCGCGCTCGAACAGCTCGACGTCGCCACCATCGAGCATCCCGTCCGCGTCTTCGATCTTGCCTGCGGCAATATGCGATTCGAGAACTTTGCCGCCGGCGGCGCACTTGCCGCCAAGGGCGTCGACGGCGCAAACCCCTCGGCAGATGCCAGCTGCCCCTTCGAGTTCTATGGCGTCGACTCGTGCCAAGACCTGGCCATCGATGCACATGGCCACGCCCTGCGCATTCCCAACCTGCACTTCCAGGAACTCGACGTGCTCGACGCCCTCATGAAGCTCAACCCCGCCGAGACACCCGACGTGCTTTTCGACGCCCCGCTCGCCGATATCTCGGTCTGCTTTGGCTTTATGCACCACGTGCCGTCGTGCGAGTACCGCGTACGCGTGCTCGACACCCTGGTGCGCCAGACACGCCCGGGCGGCATCATCGCCATCAGCTTTTGGGAGTTTATGAACGACGAGCGCATGGCGCGCAAGGCCGTTCGCGCCGAAGCCCGCGCCGAACTCACCCCGCCGTTTGAGGGTTACGATTCCGCGCAGTTTGAAGCCGGCGACCACCTCATTGGCTGGCAAAACGACCGCCACGCCTACCGCTATTGCCATCACTTTGACGATCAGCAGATCACCGACCTGGTGCGCGGTGTCCGCACGTTCTACAAGAGCGGCGAGGTCCCCGTGCGCGAGCTTGAGCGCTTCCATGCTGACGGTCGTAGCGGCGATCTCAACCGCTATGTGATTCTCAAGCGTCTGTAGGCATCGACGACGCGCCGCCGAGCCGCGCCGCATCTTTCGGGCAAACTATGCCCACCTTCTTCCAACGCATTGCCGAAACGCGCAGCCATGCGTTTCGCATTTATGACCAAGGAGCCTCATGGGAGCCGTCCACGTTCGCACGCCCAAGAACTTTGTACTCGAGGAGCGCCTGGAGCGCTACGCCGATGCGATTGAGACGAACCCCGAGGCCTATGCCGGAGATTGGCGCGAGGCCTGTGCGCCCGCAGGCAGCAAGCCTTTCGAACACCTTCATCTGGATCTTGGTTGTGGCAAGGGAACGTACCTTGTAGAGCGCGCGGCCCGCGAGCCAAACACGTTCTTTATCGGCATGGACCAGGAGCCCATCTGCATCGCCTATGCCGCACAGAAAATCTGCGAGCAGGAGCTGTCCAACGCACTTGTCCTGCCCCGAGGCGCCGCATCGCTGCCGCAGCTGTTTGCCGCAGGCGAGCTCGATGCCATCACCATCAACTTTCCCACGCCGCAGCCCAAGGCCAAGTACGCCAAAAAACGGCTCGTCCATGTCGACCATCTGATGCTCTACCGCCCGCTCTTTGCAGCCGGCGCCACCGTCACGCTGCGCACCGACAGCAAACCGCTGCGCGACTACGCCCTGGGGCAGATTGCCGCGGCCGGCTACGACACGCTTTGGGTAAGCGACGACGTCCGCCGCGACCATCCCGAGCATCCCGAGACCGAATACGAATGCCGCACGCGCGAGATGGGTGCCGTCGTCTATGGCATTTGCGCCACACCCGGCGCGCAGCCCAGCGATGAACAGCTCGCGGCGGGCCGCGCGCAGGAGCAAAGCCTTGCCTGCTACCTGCCCGAAAACCTCGATGAGCTCACCTATGTACCTCTGGGCATGGAAGAGGCCGTCGAGAACTTTAGAAACCGCGCCCGTAAAGGCAAGAAGCGCCTGCCGCAAGAGTCCTAGGGGCTTCTGATGGTCGCGGCGTCGGCAAACAAGCGCAAATTGGCGCCAGCGAACGGCCCTCAAACCTAAGTGAGTAGACTTTTTTGCAATAGCCAGGCACAGCCCGCATAGCGAAACATAAAACCGCAGGTAGAACCCTTGCGCAAAAGTCATGTGCTCGCAATATCGCAAAAAGTCTACTCACTTAGCTGGCAACTGCACCAAACGGCCGGGCAGAACGCCCATTTCCTGCATTTTCTCGCGCGCTGGCACCCCGCGCCGCCGCTACGCCATAATAGTTGGCGGACAATCGCGAGAGAAAGCAAACACATGGCACAGACCACGACAGACACCGCCGCCAGCACCGTTTCCGGCGCCGGCGCCGCCAGCTCATTCTCGGGCGGCACGGGAACCGAAGCCGAATTCGGCTCGCTCGGCGCGCTCTCCCCCACCTGGTGGGAGCCCGAGGACGGCAGCGAGCCCGAACCGTGGCTCACGCCCGATCAGGCCTTCGAGCGCTTCTTTGAATGGACGAGCGATCGCGGCATTGAGCTGTGGGATCACCAAGAAGAGGCTCTCATGGACCTGGCCGCCGGAGATCACGTCATTTTGGGCACGCCGACCGGATCGGGTAAATCGCTCGTCGCGCTGGGCATGCTTTTTATGGGCATGGCGCAGGGCAAGCGCTGTTATTACACGGCCCCTATCAAGGCCCTGGTCAGCGAAAAGTTCTTCGATCTGGTACAGGTGCTCGGCCGCGATAACGTCGGTATGATCACCGGCGACACGCATATCAACACCAAGGCGCCCGTCATCTGCTGCACGGCAGAGATCCTTGCCAACGACGCACTGCGCGAGGGCGAAGATGCCGATGTGGGCTGCGTAGCCATGGACGAGTTCCACTACTTTGCCGACCCCGACCGCGGCTGGGCCTGGCAGGTGCCGCTGCTCACCCTGCCCCACACGCAGTTTATGCTCATGAGCGCCACGCTCGGCGATGTCACTGTCATCGCCGCCTCACTCGAGGAGCACACCGGCGCTGCTTGCGACTTGGTCATCGATGCCCCGCGTCCTGTTCCGCTGAGCTACGACTATGTGACGACCTCCCTCGAGGGCACGGTCGAGCTCGCCATGCGCCGCGGCGAGGCCCCGCTCTATATCGTGCACTTTAGCCAGGATGCCGCCCTTGCGACGGCACAGTCGCTCGCCAATTTTGGCATCGCTAGTAAGGAGCAGCGCGAGGCCATTAAGGAAGCTGCCAAAGGCACGAGCTTCTCGACGGCTTTTGGCAAGATTCTCAAGCGCCTGCTTGGATGCGGCGTCGGCGTGCACCATGCTGGCATGTTGCCGCGCTATCGCCTGCTGGTCGAGCGCTTGGCGCAGCAGGGCCTGCTGCCCGTCATCTGCGGCACCGATACGCTCGGCGTCGGCATCAACGTACCCATCCACACCGTGGTGCTCACCGCGCTCACCAAGTTCGATGGCTACAAGATGCGTCGTCTGCGCGCCCGTGAGTTCCATCAGATCGCTGGTCGCGCCGGGCGCTCGGGCTTCGATACCGAGGGCATGGTGATTGCCGAGGCACCTGAGCACGAGATCGAGAATGCCAAGCTTATGGCCAAGGCAGGCGACGACCCCAAGAAGCTTCGCAAGATTAAAAAGAAGAAGGCGCCCGAGGGCTTTGTCACCTGGAACAAGCAAACCTTTGAACGCCTAATCGAGACACAGCCCGAGACGCTCAAGCCGCGCCTGCGCATCACGCACTCTATGGTGATTAGCGTAGTCGAGCAGGGCGGCGATGCCCGCGCCCGCGTGCACGACCTCATCGAGACAAGCCTGCAAACGCCCGAGGAAAAGGCCAAGCTCGAGATTCGCGCCGACGAAATCTTCGCCACGCTCATCGACTCCGGCGTCGTCGTGCGCACCGAGGTACCGCCCGCACCCGACGCTCCGGCTGATGCCGCGCCGGACATCGACTACGCGCTGACGGTCGACCTGCCCGAGGACTTTGCGCTCGACCAGCCGCTCTCGCCGTTTTTGCTTGCCGCGTTGGAGCTGCTCGATCCCGAGAGCGAGACCTATACCATGGACCTGATCTCGATGGTCGAGGCAACGCTCGAGGATCCCAAGCAGGTGCTGCGCGCTCAGGAGCGCGCAGCGCGCGACCGCGCGATGGCCGAAATGAAGGCTGACGGCGTCGAATATGAGGAACGCCTGGAGCGCATCCAGGATGTCACCTACGAAAAACCGCTCGAGGACTTGCTCGATGCCGCCTTCGACAAGTACTGCCAGGAAGTGCCCTGGGCAAACGACTATCAGCTCTCTCCCAAGAGCGTTCTGCGCGATATGCTGGAAAGCGCGAGCGATTTTAAGGGCTACATTCAAAAGCTGGGCATTGCCCGCTCCGAGGGCATTTTGCTGCGCTACCTGGCAGAGGCTTACCGTTCACTCGACCGCACCGTGCCCATCGAGAAGCGCGACGAGCGCCTGCGCGACATTATCTCGTGGCTGGGCTTTGTGGTGCGCTCGGTGGACTCGAGCCTGGTGGACGAGTGGGAGAACGCCGGCAACCCGGCAGCCCTCGATGCTGCGCCGCCGCGGGGCATCGACGAGGTCGTGGCGGACCGCCGCGGCTGCACGCTGCTGGTGCGCAACGCGCTCTTCCGCCGCGTGACCCTTGCCGCCCGCGAGCACGTTCGCGACCTGGGCGAGCTCGACGACGACTGGGGCATGAGCGAGATCCGCTGGCAAAAAGCGCTCGACGCTTACCACGAGCAGCATGAGGAGATCCTCACCGACGGAGATGCCCGCAGCGCCGCGATGTTTTCCATCGACGAGTCCGACGAGAAGACCGCGCACGTATGGCACGTGCACCAGATCTTTGCCGACGAGGATGGCGACCACGACTTTGGCATCATGGGCGATGTCGATCTGGACGCCACGCAAGACGGCGGCGAGGTCATTTTCAAAAACTACCGCGTCGGCTTTATCGAGGACCTGCTCGAGGACTAGCCGGGCGCAATGGGACGAAACAAAGCGGGGCCGCTGGCAACATCGCCAGCGGCCCCGCTTTTTGCGCGATACGCTATCCCCTACTCGGCATCCTCGACCTCATACGAATCCGCCTCGGCTGGCTCATCGTTCGTCTCTGTCGCGGCCCCGCGCGCCTCGTCAAACGCTGCTTTCATGGTCTTGTTGCCCCACGTGAGCTTGCGAATGGTAAGATCGTCGGCCTTCTTGTTGGCTAGGCGCAGGTTGTTCTCGGAGGACAGCAACGCCTCCTTGGTTTTCTGCAGATGGCTAATCGTCTTGTCGATCTCATCGATCGCCGTTTGGAACTTGCGACTCGCAATCTCGTAGTTGCGACCGAAATCATTCTTGAACTTCTCCATCTTAGCTTCGAAGTTCGTGACGTCGATATTCTGCTGTTTGTACTCCGCCAGCTCCTGCTTATAGCGCAGCGAACCCATGGCGGCATTGCGCAGCAGCGTAATCATGGGAATGAAAAACTGCGGGCGAATCACGTACATCTTCTCATAGCGGTAACTCACGTCGACGATGCCCGCGTTATAGAGCTCACTCTCAGGCTCCAGCAGGGTGCAGAGCACCGCATACTCGCAGCCTTTCTGGCGACGATCGTGATCGAGTTTCTTAAAGAAGTCCTCGTTTTTATGTTTGGTCGCGGTCTCGTCGTTCTCGTTTTTCATCTCGAACATAATCGAAATGACCTCGTTGCCGCTCGCGTCGCACTCGCGGAAGATAAAGTCGCCCTTGGTGCCCTCGGACGCATCGTTATCCTTCTCGAAGTACGCGTTAGGAAATGCCGTCATGCGCAGACGGTTAAACTCGGTCTCGCAGTGCTGCTCGAGCGACTCGCCCACCATCTTGGTGGACAGGCGGACCTTCATGTCCTTAAGGCGCTCAATCTCTTCGTCCTTGTAGCGGATCAACTCGTCGCTCACGTGCTTGGCCTGCGCAAGCTCGAGCTCATGTGCCGCCTTGGCCTGTTCCTCACGCGAATCGCGCACCGCCAGCTCACTCGCCAGCTTGGCACGCGCCTCATCGCGCTCCCGCTCCGCCGCGGCGACCGCCTCCGACAGGTTCATTTTTGCCATCAGTTCCTGCTCGCGCAACTGGGCACGCAGGCCCTCGGCCTCTTGCTCAGATTGTGCCTTTGCGGCGGAAAACTTCTCCTGCACCTTCGCGCGGTAGTCTGTGAGTGTGCGTTCGGCCTCGCTGCGAGCGACATCGAGCTCACGCTGAGACTCGGCCGCGGCAGCGGCAAGCGCCATCTCCTGGGCCTTGTCCGCCGCGGCAAGCTTGGCCTGCAACTCGGCAATCTGGGCATCTCGTGCAGCTACATCGTTTTGAGCAGCATTACGCGCCGCCGACTCGGCAAGCTTGGCTTCGTCATCCTTGCGCCCCAGCTGCGCACGCAAGTTGTCGATTTCGCGCTGGAGCTCGGCGTTCTCCTTTTGAGCGTCGGCACGGGCCTCAACCGCCGCGCGCTGGCTTGCGCTCTCGCGCTCTGCGGCAGCGCCCTCGAGCTTGGCGTGCAGCTCGGCAAGCTCCGCATCGCGCTTGGCGAGCTCTTGCGCCAGCTGTTGAGCTGCGGCGTTCTTCTGCTCGACAAGCTGAGCATCGCGCTGAGACTCTGCCCTTTGCAAAGCAGCCGTCGAGCGTGAGCGTTCAAGCTCCAACGCCTGCTCGCCCTCGCGCTGGACTGCCTTCACACGCTCGTCCAGGTCGCGCGAGAACTCGGCATCGCGCACCTGCTTGACGATATCCGCATAACCGGACGCATCGACCTTAAAAACTTCGCCGCAATGCGGGCACTTGATCTCGTTCATGGCAGCTCCTCGATGGACGCAAATTTCAACCGCCTACACTCTACCGCGCCGCACGGACAAAAAAGGCGCCGCCGCCATAATGGCAACGGCGCCAGAACCACCACAAAGGTGACTGTCCCCTTTGTGGTGGCTTGGATCCTTACAGGTCGCGGTAGTCGATCAGGCGAAGATTGGGTTGAGACTCAAGCCAAGCGCAAAGCTCGGGGTCGATGAGTGCATCAACTTCCTTGGCACGATCGGTCGTAAGCGAGCTGCTCTCGAGGATAAAACGATCGAGATAGCCCGGATGGCACACAAAGACGACCGTCTCGCCGTCCTCCATCTCTCGAACCGCCTGCATAATCGAGTCCTTGGGTTCGTAGCCCGGCTCCATCGAGTGCATCACCATCCGCAGGTCGGTATCTCCGCAATGCACCACCGCCGTGGGGTCGAAGCTCGCCTTTTGCTCCTTAAGGCCCAGCTCTTGGGCAACCGTCGAGATCGCGCGGTTAAGGTTTTTGCTCATGACGGCATGGGCCTCAAAATAATCGGGTTCGCGGCCCACGATCTCGACAAAGCGGTCATGCTGCGCGCGAATCTCGATGCAGGCCTCGTCGAAGTCTATCAACTCCTCGCCGCGCTTAAAGTGCTCGCGGAAGGTACGGCTGCTATGGAACTCACCGTTCTCGTTGAGCATGCTCGGAATGAGCGCCGGGTCGGCACACGGCTTGCCCAGGCATACGTTGGTATGCTGGCCCACCGCAATGCCGGCATCCGCCACGAGCGACCAGCCGCGCTCAGCTTCGGGCATATTGGGCATCAGGCCCGCCGAGCGCACCAGGCCCTCATTGATACTGCGGGCAATCCCCAAGTCAACGGCATACGAATAACCAATATCATCGGCACGAATGAGCAATTGCTTCATATTGACCCCCATCTATGGAAAGGGGCACTTGAAGTGCAACCAAATGCCCCAGGCAATTATCTTACCGAACAGACGCTTTAGGCCTTGGCGGCGGCAGCGTCCTCATCGAGCTGCTCTTTGGTGAAACCAAAGAGATAAGCGATGGCGGCGGCGGAAACAAACGCGGCACCCGATGCAATGCACCCCCATACGAGATTGGCAGTTCCGCCGGCAACATATCCGGTTATACCCAGAATATTCGTCGCGCCCAAAACATACGTCGTCACATTGGTAAGAGCCGCGATCAGGCCGCCGATAGCGCCGCCGGCAACCATGGCACCCAAGCAGCGGGTGTACTTAAAGCCGCAGCCATACAGCGCGGGCTCCGTCACGCCGCCGACAATGCCGGAGAGCGAGAAACCAAGCATGGCACCCTTTTCGTCAGTCTCCTTAAGGCGCAGGAAGGCGCCGAAGGCCATGCCCCACGTAGCGAACTGAGCGATAGCGCCCGCGACCATGACGCAGGAGTCAGAGCCCATGGTGAGCAGCTGCACAATGCCAAGGGTAAGCAGGACCTGGTGCATACCGGTCATAACCAGGAACTCCCAAAGCGCGGCAATGGCAACGAGGGAGATGACCGTGACGATACCGCCGGTGTTGCCGAGGCCGAACATAAAGTTACCAACCGCGTTGCCCAAGATAGAGCCAATCGGAGCCAGCGCGCACAGCGAAACGGGAATCATGACGGCCAGAGTACACACGGGCACAAACACCGTAGAGAGCATGTCGGGAATGATCTTCTTCATGAACTTCTCAACGACCATGAGTACCGGCATGGACAGAACCATGGGGAGAACGGTGCAGGAATAGTTGTTCAGCTGAGCCGGGAGCACGCCGTAAACCATCGTGGTCGTAGCACCAGAATCCGCAGCGGCGTTGACCAACGTCATGAACTCGGGGGCAATGAGCACGCCGCCGAGCATCATGCCGAGCGGCTGGCTGCAGCCGAGCTGCTTTGCGGCAGCCCAACCCAGATAGACAGGAAGGAAATAATAGCCGGCGTTGTAAATCCAGTTGTAGAAGAAGTTGTAGATGTCGGAATCGGCAGACCAGATACCGAGCATGCCGTCGCCGCAAAGTACGGCAATGGTACGGAACATGGCGGCGCCCATGATGATGGGGATCGTCATGACCATTGTCTTGGACAGGTAGTTGAGGGTCTTCTGGCCCGCAGTCTTGAGCGTCAGCGGCTCCTTGGTGTTGCCATCGAGGTTCTCTGCGATTGCGCCCTCGCCCTTCACGCCGAGCTTGAGAGCGGCGTCATAGACCTTCGGCACGTTCTGGCCAATGATGACCTGATACTGGCCGCCAGACCACTGTGCGCCCAGCACGCCCTTGATCTTCTTCACTTCATCGTCATTGGGAATGGACTGATCCTTGAGGTTCAGACGCAGGCGGGTCATGCAGTGCGTCGCGTTCGTCACATTGGAGGCGCCGCCGACGGCAGCGAGCACGTCCTCGGCAATCTTCTTGTTATCGACAGCCATGTCGAATCCCTTCTCTTCCAACTAAAGGCTCGTGGGGCTTCATGGCACCAAGACACACGATTCCGCTCGCGCCTGCGCAGCGCGCGATGCCCGTTGGCAAGAGATTTCATTGCATGTGATTCCCGGGTGGATCGACATGAAAAAAGCCCCGCGCACAACCGACAGAGACCCAATAATGGTCTCGACAGAATCGGTAGTGCCTCTCGGAGCTGCGCCGTGAGTAACACCCAACACAGGGGGAGTATATGCGGCGGTTACGTTCGTCGCGGCTCAGATTACCGGCGAGCGGTAGCAAACAGCCCGCGAACGGTCACCATGACGGTAAGGGAATGATGGAGACCTTATTTATCCGGGTTGGCAGGAGCCACGCGATTCACATGCATGATCAGATAGACGAGCTCTTCTTGGGCCAATGGCTCGCCAAAGGTCTCTTGAATCAGATCGTCCACACGATGAGCGCAGCGCGACGCCGCCGGATACTGCTCCACGAGCACGTCGTAGAGACCGGAGTTCTCAGTATCTATCGGTTCTTTCTTTGCCACGCGGTCGAGCAGATAGCGCACATGAGTGGCAAAGCGAGTAAAGGCAAACGACGAGCGATCGACCGTCACGCCCAACTCTTCTTGAATAATCGCGACCGTCATATCGAGCAGTTGCTCCTCGTGCTGCTCGGCAAGCACGCGTCGCTCGCTCGGCCTAACCGATGCATTAACAATCGACATGGCAATGCCCGCTGCCTCGCTTCGGGGCATACGCACCCGGAAGCTTTTCTGAATGCCCCGAACAGCCAGCTCGCCCAAGCGGTATTCGATGGGATGCAGCTGCTCCAGATCGCGCTCGAGCGGCAACGACACGACCATATGCTCGCGGGCACGCTTAATGGCAAACTGAATATGGTCTGCCAATGTAATGGGAAGGTTAGGACTCAATTCGTACGAAAGCTGTCCGGTTGCGATATCGGCCAGCTGAGCAGAAAACTCCAGCACCTCGGGGTCGACCTCGTCGATAAACGCCAGGTACTTTGAATCGATGCCGTAAAAGGTGCGTGTAACAACGTCCAGATCGACCTCGTGCGGCATCTCGCCAAAACCGATGCCACGACCCAGCGCGATAAGCTGACGCCCCGCGCCGTCTTCGCAGATGGCAGCGTTGTGGTTAATGCGCTGGATAGCCTTCATGGAATCATCGCTCCTACTAAAACGCGCCGCGCAGACCATCCGCGCGGCGCGTTCATTCTACCTGCACTTGCAGCTATAGTCCAAAGAAGCCGAGGATCTGGTCGCGGCTTACGGGCTTGTAATCGTTAGCGTCGAGACCAACGTCATAGCGAAGGATCGGGCGCTCGCGATCGCGATTGCGCGCGTTGGCGCGGTCTCCCCTGCTGTGGATATGCCCGTGCAGCATGATGGCGCCGCGCGCCTTGCCATTCCAGCTGAGCATCGGGTAATGGCTCATCACCAGGCGATGACCCTTAGCGTAACCGGGAGCGACCTCCAGATAATCGCGCACCTCATCCCAAATGTGCGGCGCGTCCGGATCTTCCCAGTCGCCGTCGTGGTTACCGCGGATGAGCGTTATGTTCTGACATTCGATGCGCCCACGCAGGAGTACCGCTTCCGCCATGGGCAATCGATACGTAAAGTCTCCCAAGATATAGAGACGATCGTCCGCAGCCACGTACTCGTTGATGGCATCAATGACCTTACGATTCATCTCCTCGACCGAGCCAAACGGTCGGTCCATATCGTGCAAGATATTCGTATCGCCCAGATGCAGGTCGGCGGTAAACCACATCATCGTCCATGCCCTCATTTCGCAACGCGTATAAGACCTGTTTAGTATACAGACGCAGCGATGCAGCGGTTACCCAAAGAGCCCGCCGAACAGACCCCGGCGGCGCTTGTCTTGTTTTTTCGAAGCGTCACTCTGAGCTTTCTTGTCCTGCCGCTTCTTACGGTCCTGCTCCAGCTCATCGTCATCGAGCAGCAGATCCCACTCAAACGGATCGTCTACCAGATCGAACAGATCGTCGTCTTCAAACATGACCGCTCCTCTAACGGCCGGGTAAACCGGCAAGTAACCTTATTGAGAAGTCTACGGGCCCGTGCGGACACAAATTCATCCTACCTGCGTCTTTCAATCGCTCGCCGCAACGCTTGCAGATAAGATAGGAACACGGATGGCACCCGTGGCAGCGGGTCTTGCCAACTCCGATACACGTTTTCATCGTGAGAAGTGGCCGTCTTCGCTTACGCGGGGACAGCCACTTTGTTTATCCCTATGTCATCTGATTCTAATGCACAAACATGCGCACGAACTTGTGCTTCCAGCTTGCGTAAGGGGCATAGCGGAACGGCACGTCCAGCCACGTTGCCTTGTTCACGATGCTCTTCTTGTGGCTAAACGTATCGAAGCTCTCGCGTCCATGGTACTGTCCCATACCGCTCGCCCCCATGCCGCCAAAGCCCATATGGCTCGTGGCCAAATGCATAATGGTGTCATTAACACAGCCACCACCAAAGGGCACGTAACGCACAAAGCGCTGCTGAACCTCACGGTCCTGGCTAAAGATATACAGGGCCAGCGGCGTCGGACGATCCGTAATAAACGTCTCGGCCTCGTCTAGGCTCTCAAACGTCAGCACCGGCAAGATGGGGCCGAAAATCTCCTCCTGCATCACGGCGTCATCGGGGGACACGCCATCCAAAATCGTCGGCTCGATCTTGAGCGAAGTCTCGCGCGCGGTACCTCCAAGCACGACCTTATCGGGATCGATCAGCCCGCGCACGCGCGCAAAATGCTTGGCGTTGACGATATGCCCGTAATCCTCGTTATCGAGCGGATGCTCGCCAAACATACGGCGGACCTCTTCCTTGATGAGACCCAGCAGCTCGTCGTGCACGCGCGTATCGACCAGCAGGTAGTCGGGCGCCACGCAAGTCTGCCCCACGTTGAGCCATTTACCAAAGGCGATACGGCGCGCCGCGACCTTCAAGTTAGCCGTCGCATCCACGATGCAGGGACTCTTCCCGCCCAGCTCAAGCGTCACGGGCGTAAGGTTTTTACTTGCGCGCTCCATAACGAACTTGCCGACCGGAACGCTACCGGTAAAGAAGATCTTGTCCCAGCACTCGTCGAGCAGCGCTTCGTTCTCGGCGCGCCCGCCCTCGACAACCGTCACCAGGCACGGATCAAATGCCTCTTCACAGATCTGCTTGAGCACCGCACTCGATGCCGGAGCATAGGCACTCGGCTTGATGACCACGGTGTTGCCTGCGGCAAGAGCGCCAGCGAGCGGCTCGAGCGTTAGCAAAAACGGGTAGTTCCAGGGGGCCATGATGAGCGCGACGCCATAGGGCACGGCTTGCGTCTTGCACACACTCACGGCGTTGGCGAGGTCGCACGGGCGCAGGCGCGGACGACTCCATCGAGCCACGTGCGCAATCTGATGACGGATCTCGGAAAGCGAGGTGCCGATCTCGCACATATAGGCTTCGTCATGTGACTTACCCAGATCGGTCTTGAGCGCATGGGCAATATCGGCTTCGTGCGCCCGCACTGCGTCGCGCAAGCTCACGAGCGCGCGACGGCGAGCGTTGACATCAAACGTGGCGTGCGTCTTAAAATAGGCGCGCTGATCGGCAACGATGCGCGCGATTTCCTCGGTGTTCATGGGCCCTCCTAGTTCTCGTCTTCAAACATACCACCCGCAACGACCTCGTACATATGCTCGAGCTCCAAACGGTCCATTAAAAGCGGAACGGGGTACAGGGGATTGGCCTCGGCATCGGCATGCGCCGCCATCTCAGGAATGTCGGAGCGGCGAATGCCCGTCACATATTTGGGTATGCCCAAGGCGGCGTTCATGCGGTCGACCCAATCGATAAAGGCCTCAGCAGCCACGTTGTCCAGCGCATTAGCCGGCGCAATGCCGGCCATGCGGGCGAGATCGGCGAGCTTGGGAGCAGCAGCTTCGCCATAGGCGCGAAGCATGTGCGGCAGGATGATGGCGTTGGCCAAGCCGTGGGGAATCCCGTAACGCCCGCCCAGGCTGTGCGCGATGGCATGGACGTATCCAACATAAGAGCGCGTAAAGGCAACGCCCGCTTTATACGCCGCCGAAAGCATATTGCGGCGCGCACGCATGTTGCCACCGCACTCATAGGCTTCGAGCAAATTGTCGTGGATGAGCTGCACCGCCTGGCGCGCCATCTTGCGCGTATAGGGCGTGGTGCTGCGCCCGATAAAGGCCTCGACGGCATGTGTCAGGGCGTCCATGCCCGTTTGCCCCGTAATGGAGGCGGGCAGGCCGCGCGTAAACTCGGGGTCGTGCACCGCAAAGCGCGGGATCAGCACAAAGTCGTTAATGGGATACTTGTAGTGCGTCTCGTCGTCGGTAATTACCGCTGCAAGCGTGACCTCGCTTCCCGTGCCCGCCGTGGTGGGAACGGCGATGAGCAGCGGCAGACGACGATGAATGCGCAACAGGCCGCGCATCTTGTTGATGGGCTTCTTTGGCTGCGCGATGCGTGCCCCCACGCCCTTGGCGCAGTCCATGGCCGAACCGCCGCCAAAACCAATAATGGCCTGGCAGGCGTTCTCTCGATACAGGGACGCTGCTTCCTCCACATTCGAGACCGTGGGGTTCGCACGTGTTTCGGCATAGACCGCAGCGCTAATTCCCTTGGACGCGAGCGCTGTCTCGAGCGGTGCCGTGAGCCCCAGACGGGCAATGCCGGGATCCGTCACGATAAGAACATGCCGTATTGAACGCTTTTGAAGCACTGCGGGCACTTCCTCAGCGTGCTCTAAAATGCGTGGCTCGGTATAGGGCAGCACCGGCAATGCGATGCGAAAAACCGTTTGATACGTTCGGCACCAGGCGCGGCGGGCTAGATGCATAAAGGAAGCTCCTTCATTTGTTGATTGGTCAACATTTGCTCGACCGATTGTACTCATCGGCGTCCGTATATGGCTTGCCAATCGTTAATCAATCAACATCTTCACATGCTTAAATTGTTTTATTAAAAATCATTCCTAATAGGCTTCACATTTGGTTGCATTTATGGATAATAGAACTCGTCAAGACGCACGTCCGGAGAGGGCCCTTACGGGACCGGACGAGCGCGCCATCGCCATCGATCGAAAGGATCGAATTATGAAGTTTGTTTGCCCCGTTTGCGGTTATGTGGAAGAGTTCGACGGCGACCAGCTGCCCGAGGATTTCAAGTGCCCCCAGTGCGGCGTTCCCGGCTCTCGCTTCCTGAAGCAGGAGGAGGGTCAGCTCGAGTGGGCTGCCGAGCACGTCGTGGGCGTCGCCAAGATGGAGGGCGTCTCCGAGGACATCGTTGCTGACCTGCGCGCCAACTTTGAGGGCGAGTGCTCTGAGGTCGGTATGTACCTGGCCATGGCTCGCGTCGCTCATCGCGAGGGCTATCCCGAGATCGGCCTGTACTGGGAGAAGGCTGCCCACGAGGAGGCCGAGCACGCCGCCAAGTTCGCCGAGCTCCTGGGCGAGGTCGTGACCGACTCCACCAAGAAGAACCTCGAGATGCGCGTTGAGGCCGAGAACGGCGCCACCGCCGGCAAGACCGATCTCGCCAAGCGCGCCAAGGCCGCTGGTCTCGATGCCATCCACGACACCGTGCACGAGATGGCTCGCGACGAGGCTCGCCACGGCAAGGCTTTCGCCGGCCTGCTAAAGCGCTACTTCGGCTAAGCCAAACGCCTGAGAGACATTCTCTAGCTTTATAAGGCCCGGACCGCATGGTTCGGGCCTTTTTCGTGTCTTGCAAACCAGTTAACGTCCCAAAAATAGGACCACCTTTGACATCGGCTTCGCGTCAAAAACTAAGTGAGTAGCCTTTTGGGAACTTGTCGAGCAGACCACCCGTATTGCTTTATAAAACCGCAGGTAGATAGCTTGCCGCAAAACAATCTGGTCGCCATCACGCTAAAAGTCTACTCACTTAGATTTGCAACCGTCCATGATCGGGCCTTTTTGTGTCTAACGGGCATCTTTTTGTCGATTTCTCCCAGTTTTGACCAGTCAACGAATAGCTCAGACCGAAGTAATGCCTCGGCCCCTTGCTCCTCCAAGCTTTTATCACGATATTCAGCATCGAGCATCCTGCATACGGCCTTAACGATCGCGTGGAATCTACCCTCATCGGATATCTGTCTGTGTGTCAGGAGAAGTACATCGTAGCCCATGGCCTGAAGGGCCGTCATGCGGTCAGCGTCACGCAAGCCATCCCCTGCGCGTCCGTGCGAGGCCTTTCCCTGACATTCAATGGCCACCTGTCGCCTGCCGTCCGGCGAAGAAAGAAGTAGGTCGATATATACACGGGACTTTCCCACAATCGCCCGAGCGCTTGTGCTTAGCATCACTTCAACATTAAGCTCTATGCCGCAAAAACCTTCGCCTCCCAGGGATCGCGGCAGTGCAAGTAGCAAATACGCCTCGACCTCAAAAGGCGACGCGGCGCCCAATGGAACGAGTTGCGATACCGCTATAAATCTATTGCCGTAACGTATCCCGCAAACATCTGAACAAAAACGGTCAAGATCTCCGCCCAAAACCAAAGCGTCTCGACGCCATAAATTTGAGGCGGTGCCGTCCTCGGACGGGCAGCGCACCCAACCGAACGTTGTCGAAATCGCGCCCGAATCAATTGCACGCGAAAGCTCCGCCTCAAGTGCCGCCGGCAGGGCACACACCGCAAACAAGCCACACATCTCCGCCAACACCAAAAGAAGCTGAAGATCCGTCAGATGCCGCAACATGATGAATGCCGTCAGTAGAGGAGACGTAATCAAAACCCCATGCTCCGTTTCCAGCACGGATTCCCTGGGAAGCTCACCAAGAAACAGCCGCTGCCTAATGCTGGCAGGACAAGTCCGTTTGTTTCTCGACCGAACCAATGTATACAACGGAAAACCGAGCGCGACCGCAGCCGTCGGGTTGCGGGCGAGATCATATCGCTGCCGGTCTTCTTCCGGTCGTGGAAGCGGCGGACACAAAGCGCGGACCTGAGGAGGCAAACGCCAGTACCTAAAAGCTGATATGTCACAAAGTAGATCCTTCATAGGCACAGGAAAACACGAATTTCAACCCAGTCAGTCACGCATTGGCGCGAACGCACCAAAAATGGCGTCGAACGGACTGTCAAGTTTTCAACAGCCCTCCCCAACTGACCAAAAGCTTGCCAAGAACTGGACGGG
The DNA here is from genome assembly GCF_003465685.1 of Collinsella sp. AF04-24. Classification (NCBI taxonomy): domain Bacteria; kingdom Bacillati; phylum Actinomycetota; class Coriobacteriia; order Coriobacteriales; family Coriobacteriaceae; genus Collinsella; species Collinsella sp. AF04-24. Next base: position 3,535 of record NZ_QSBK01000014.1, on the reverse strand, counting down.
GTCCTGTTGAAAACCCCATTTTTTTCTCATGCAGGAGCTGTGCGCGGCAAATGAGTGGACTTTTTTGAACATCCCGAGCAGGCCGGTCATCCTGCTTTTCAAAACCGCAGGTAGATAGCTTGTTACAAAACTGCCTGGTCGCCAAAGTGCTAAAAGTCTACTCACTTAGGTTGCAGAGTGCCCCCCATTAGTTGCAATTCCAAGGTAGTTAGTACTTTTGGACTCAGATCGTCATACTGAACAAGAATTTGAGTTGAGTTTTCAGGGACAGATGCGCCATCGGCACACCAAAAACAGTCACCGATATCGATAAAAGGGATGCTCGAGCGCGTGAGGGCCCGTGCAAAAGAGCTTCCGCCCGCGTCACGCTCCACGGCCACGACGCAGTAAAGGCCGGCGTCCGCGTACTCGATCGAGACTTCCCCTGCCGGAAACGCTTTCCGTACAAGCGACGCCAGGCCATCGCGTGCCTCGCGAGCGCGAACGCGCACGCGGTTCACATGTCGCTCGTAATCACCCGATTCCAGCAAACGCGCCAAGGCGACCTGATCAACAGAACTTACCGACGAGGCGTAGAAACCAAGTTTGCGTTTAAACCTCTCCATTAGCTCATCGGGCAGCACCATGTACGCCAAACGCAACGCCGATGAAAGGCTCTTCGAAAACGTGTTGGTGTAGATAACCGACTGGGCGGCATCGATCGACGCGAGCGCGGGAATCGGCTTGCCGGCAAGGCGAAACTCACAATCAAAGTCGTCTTCGATGAGATACCGACCTGGCCGCTCGGCGGCCCAGCTCAGCAACGCATAGCGACGTGCAATGCTCGTCACAAGACCGGTCGGATACTGATGAGACGGCATCAGGTGAAGGACATCGGTCCCGGTTTTCTGCAGCGCGCTCAAGTCCACGCCCTCAGCATCCAACGGGACATGCCGCACTTCGCAACCCATGGCCTGATAGATGCGCGTCAAGCGCAAATAGCCTGGATCCTCGACGGCATACACCTTGTCCGCGCCAAGCAACTGAACCAACATGGTATCGAGCAGCTGGGCGCCCGCACCGATAACGATATTGTCGGGATTGGCATTCATGCCCCTTGTCCCGCGCAGATGGTGTGCAATCGCACGTCGCAGTCGAGCGGTGCCCTGCGCCGGTGCGGGCGAAAAGATTTCACGTTCGTCTTCGGACGTCAGCGTCGCCCGTAGCGCACTTTGCCAAAGCCGCGCCGCCTCCAAAGCGGAAGGAGAAAGTGCGTCGAATCGCTCTGCCTGCCCCATGGCATCATGCGCGCTGGGACCAACAGGGACAGCATCTCGGTCGATATCCCCCGCAGCCAAAGCCAAAACCGGCGCATCCGGAAGCTCGCACGCGTAGTAGCCACGACGCGGCATTGAGCAAATATAGCCCTCGGCAAGCAACTGGCTATATGCATTCTCGATGGTAATGACACTGATACCCAGATGACTCGCAAAGGCGCGCTTAGACGGCAGATGCTCCCCCGCCGCAATACGGCCAGCAACAATATCATCGCGAATTTGCTGGTAAACATACTCATAAAGCGATGCTTCGCCGCGATTTTCCAAATTGTAGTCAAGCATGGGTCTATCACCTGACCTTATCGAATCATTCAATCTGACATTAGTCTGACCTTGTTATTATCTCGAAAACTGAGTATTTCGCCATACCCAGCTCCCCGATAGGATGTTCCGTCAAGCAATGTACATGCCAACCAAGGGAGCAACCATGGCAGAACAGACCAGCAAGGCCGATCGCGTCAAACTCAATCGCGAGCTCGCGCAGATGCTCAAGGGCGGCGTCATCATGGACGTCACCACGCCCGAGCAAGCACGCATCGCCGAGGAGGTGGGCGCCTGCGCCGTCATGGCGCTCGAGCGCATCCCGGCCGACATCCGTGCCGCAGGCGGCGTCTCGCGCATGAGCGATCCCAAGATGATCAAGGGTATCCAAAAAGCTGTCTCCATCCCCGTTATGGCCAAGTGCCGTATCGGCCACATGGTCGAGGCGCAGATCCTGCAGGCCATCGAAATCGACTATATCGACGAGTCCGAGGTTCTCTCCCCCGCCGATGATGTCTATCACATCGACAAGACCCAGTTTGACGTACCGTTTGTCTGCGGCGCCCGCGATCTGGGCGAGGCGTTGCGCCGTGTTGCCGAGGGCGCCACGATGATTCGCACCAAGGGCGAGCCGGGCACAGGTGACGTCGTTCAGGCCGTGCGCCATATGCGCAAGATCCAAAAGCAGATCCGCGACGTTGTTGCCCTGCGCGACGATGAACTCGTTGAGGCAGCCAAGCAGCTGGAGGTTCCGGTCGAGCTGGTGCGCGAGGTCCATGCCACGGGCAAGCTTCCCGTCGTGAACTTTGCCGCCGGCGGCGTAGCGACCCCCGCCGACGCCGCGCTGATGATGCAGCTGGGCGCCGAGGGCGTCTTTGTTGGCTCGGGCATCTTTAAGAGCGGCGACCCCGCCAAGCGCGCCGCCGCCATCGTCAAGGCCGTGGCAAACTTCACCGACGCCAAGCTCATCGCCGAGCTTTCGGAGGACCTGGGCGAGGCTATGGTGGGCATCAACGCCGACGAGATCGAGATCATCATGGAGGAGCGCGGGCGCTAGTCCAGCAGAAAGGATCGCACATGAGCGATTATGCAGACCAAACGGTCGCCGTGCTGGCGGTCCAAGGCGCTTTTGCCGAGCATGAGGCAAGGCTATCTGAGCTGGGCGCACGTTGTATCGAGATGAGGCAGGCGGCCGATTTGCAGCAGAACTTTGACCGCCTGGTACTTCCCGGCGGCGAGTCTACCGTTCAAGGGAAACTGCTTGATGAGTTGGGCATGCTCGAGGAGCTTCGTACCCGTATCGCTGAAGGCATGCCCGTCCTGGGCACCTGCGCCGGCCTGATTCTGCTGGCTCACGACCTTGCCGCTCATGACGATAAGGGCACGCCGCGTTTGGCAACCATGGATGTGCTCGTTGAGCGCAATGCCTATGGCAGACAGCTCGGCAGTTTTCGCACCAAGGGACAGGTAGACGGCATCGACGGTGAAGTGCCGCTGACATTTATCCGCGCGCCCCGCATCGTCGAGGTCCACGGCGACGCCAAGGCCTTGGCAGAGGTCGATGGCCGCATCGTCGCCGCCCGCCAGGGCAACCAGCTCGGCGTAACCTTCCACCCCGAACTCGATGAAGACACCCGCCTCCACGAACTGTTCCTACAAATGTAGGTAGAACAAAAACGAGAGTGGATAATCTCCCACTTTGAGCTTGAATGCAGACTCAAACCGGGAGATTATCCACTCTCATGCTATGTAGTCGTTGGGGACGTTCTTAAACGACTAGTCAAACAAGAACGTCCCCAACGACCATATTGCGATAGACGACCACGTTTGTCCAGATAAAACCGACCAAATAAACCTGTCCCCTTTTGGTAGGTTTGGATCAAGGCAACGCCGATGTTTTGGTAGCGACAGACACTATGACCCAATCCGAGGGCACTGAAAAGATAGGAGCCCCCGCT
>NZ_QSBK01000013.1:34334-73032 GCF_003465685.1 Collinsella sp. AF04-24 | reverse complement strand
TAGCGGGTGGTTTAAAGCTGGCCGCTGCGCGGCCAGCAGACTAAAGTCTTGAACAAAAGCCGCGCGCTCTTTCGAGCACGCGGCTTTTAACATACACATGGCTTAAGGGGTCGGGGTGTGAGCCGCGTAGGGACACACCCCTCAAGCTAGAGCCTTACCAGATGCTCGGCCAGAGACCAAGCGGGCCAGCGCCCAGGATGCCCAGAACGAAGAGCAGCAGAATGCCCTTGGTCGGGGTCCAGCTGTGCTTAGCGAACATGTAGTAAAGCAGCAGCGTAAGCATAAGCGGGACAAGCTTCGGGACGATGGTGTTGAGGGTGTCGGCAACAGAGAAGTTGACCGGATCCTCGGTGACGGTGCCGTAGGTAACGGACTCCATGCCGTTGCCCAGATCGGTGACGCCGCACTCGACAGCGTTGCCGTCGGCATCGGAAGCGGTGAGGGCGTTGCCGTCCTCATCGGTCATGGCGATGGTACCGGCCTCAGCGGTCTCGGTATCGATGCCCTCCATACCGGTGAAGTTCTCGGCCTCCTTCTCGGAGACGATCACGGTAGTAGCGGAGAGGCCACGGGTGGTGCCGTTGGGGATCTGGAGGTTGATCTGGGTGCCACCCATGGTGACGACCAGGCAACCGACGACGAAGACGCCCATAATGGAAGCGGCACGCGTGAAGGCCTGCATGTTGGCAGTCAGAGCGTCAATAGCGCTGGTGCCAAGCTTGTAGGACCAGTTCATGAGCCAGAAGCGCAGAGCGAACTGGACGACGTTGAAGATCACCAGGAAGATGATCGGCGCAGCGGCGTTGCCGTTGATGGCCATGTTGGAGGTGATGCCGGCCGTGATAGGCACGAGCGTCAGCCAGAACAGGGCGTCACCGATACCACCGAGCGGGCCCATTGCGGCGACGCGGACGGCGCGGATCGTGGGGATGTCAACCTTGTTCTGCTCGAGCGAAAGCACGATACCCATAACAAAGGTGACGAGGAACGGGTGAGTGTTGAAGAACTCCAGGTTGTGGCTCATGGAAGCCGCGAGGTCGTTCTTGTTGGTGTGGATCTTCTCCAGACCGGGGATGATGGAGTAAAGCCAGCCAGCGGCCTGCATGCGCTCGTAGTTGAACGATGCCTGCAGGAAGCAGGAGCGCCAAGCCATCTTGTTGAGGGTCTTCTGGTCGAGCTGCGGAGCAGGCGTGAGATCCTCGTAGTGCTCCGGGATCACATACTCATTAGATGCCATCTTCGAAGTCACCTCCGTCAGAAACAGCTGCACCCTTCAGCTCGGTCTGCTGCTGGAAGTCCCAGAAAGCAATGCCGAAGCCGATGAGAGCGAGGATGAGCAGGGCAGGGGTTGCCAGAGAATCGTTGGCAACGGTGATGAGCGCGAGGCCAAAGCCCATGAGGAAGAAGCCCCACATATCGCGGTTCATCATAACCTTGAGCAGGACGGCGAAGCCGACGAAGCGCATCATGCCGCCTGCAGCGGACAGACCGGTCTGCAGCCAAGTCGGGATGGCGGAAGCGATGGTCTGACCGATGGTGGCGCCAGCGATGAAGAACAGGGTGACGACGACAGCGAAGATCAGGCCGAGCAGGGTCATGGCGAAGTAGTTCAGGCGCTCGATGCCCTTGGTGTCCGCGTTGTGAGCCATGTTATCGGCCGAGGACATAAGCGGGGACATAAGCGTGAAGACCAGGGTAACACCAAGCTGGCCAAGCAGAGCGAACGGAATGGCGAGGCCGACTGCCGCGTTGGGCTCGAGCTTCGTAGCGATAGCGAGAATGGCTGCCATGATGCCGCCGATGACGGCGTTAGGCGGCTGAGCGCCTCCGATCGGCATGTTGCCGATCGTCATGAGCTGATAAGTACCACCCACGAGAAGACCGGTGTTGAGGTCGCCAAGGATAAGACCGATGACGGCGCCGGTGACGATGGGCTGATAGAGAGACTCGAGGAAGTTGAACTGGTCGATTGCCGCGATGAACGTAACAACGAAGACCAGTGCGACCTGAATGATCGAGAATTCCATCTTGCTCCTCCTTTCAAAATGTATGTACGCACTTTGGATATCACGTACAGAATGTCAGGGTTTCACTCCTGACAACGTGGATCACGAGGATTACGAGAAGAGCTTGCTCGTATCCTCAACAGGCGTGCTCGGAACGCGCCTGATCTCCAACTCCACCCCCAATTCCTGCAGCTCTTTAAACGCAGCGACATCCTCGTCGTTAACTGCGACGGAGGTGGCGACTTGGCGCTTTCCTTCCGACATGTGCATGTTGCCGATGTTTACCTTCTTTATAGGCACACCGCCCTTGACGAGCGTAAGCACGTCTTCCGGTGTTTCGGCCACGATGAAGATCTTCTGGCGCGGGCTCGCCTTGCCAATGACGTCGATGGTCTTCTGCAGGGAGAAGAAACGCGTAGCGACGCCGGCGGGAGCGGCCATCTTCATGAGGTTCTGACGCATGGTGTTGGTCGACACGTCGTCGTTGGCGACGAGGATGAGGTTGGAGCCCAGGGTGGAGTTCCACTGGGTCGCGACCTGACCATGGACCAGTCGGTTATCGATGCGGGTAAGAAGAATGTTGGGTTCTGCCATGTTGATCAGCTTCCTTTCGTTGATTGCTGACGACAGTTACTTAATCTCCTGAATCGCGTAACGCGAAACATCTACGACGGCACCGGATCGGACTTTAATCTGGACCTTCTCGCCTTCGATGCCCTTGACGGTTCCGTAGATACCGCCGGCGAAAAGAACCTCCTGACCCGGCTTGAGCTCGGTGTGCAGCTCTTTGAAGTACTTCTGCTTCTTCTTCATGTTGATTTGCGACCAAATGGTGTAAATCAAGCCCATGATGACAAGCAGGCCCAAAAGAGCGACCGAGGAACTCAGAACACTGGCTCCGAAATCGGCCATTAGATGCCGTCCTCGTCGCCGAAGATATCCTCATCCTCGGCACCAGCGACGGAGGCGACCGTCTGGGCGGTGATGCCCGTCTGGCCAACGGTCACGGCCTGCTCGCCAAGCTCGGCGAGCGTGGCGTTGCCGCGGAGGAACAGAAGCTCAATAACCATGGGAAGGTTAGTTCCAGTCAGAATCTCGACGTTGTCGACATCCTGGGCAATCATCATTGCCTGGTTGAACGGGGTACCGCCAAGCAGGTCGGTAAAGACGAGCACGCCATCGCACTCCTCGCGCATGGCGGTAATAGCGGCGCGGAGATCCTCACCGTAGGAAGCAGCCTGGTCGCCCTCAAAAGGAACGACGGTAAAAGCGGGTTGATCGCCAGCGACCATAGCGATAGCGCTTGCGATGCCGGGTGCGAACTGTCCATGACCGGTAAGAATAAAGCCAACCATTCAAATTTCCCTTCCGAAGGTGTGTACGATCTGAGTCCGATGATGTTCGGAAGCCAGCGGGCGAGTGCCCTTAAAGCTTCTTGGAAAGCGTTCTTTAAAGACCAGTGGTTTCTCAACTGGTAGTAACCACGTGACGTGTTGTTGTCACTATATCACCACAGAAGAGGTTGCTTTCGTTGATTCATACAGTAAAACGTTTTTGCACCGTTCACGGTGAAAAATCGACCGTTTACCGCTCATTAACACTTCTACCTGCGGTTTTGAAACCGTTTCGAAATGATTTGACGAAAGATCGGAACTTTTTTTGTGTCTAAACAACGCAGGGCGGCTAAAAATGGCGTGTAGAAAAAATGCAGGTCATTGTGAAGATTTGTGAATTGGTCTTTTTGACTTAATACCAGTAAGAACCAGTTTCGATATTATCGGTGAACGGTAGTTTTCGACCGTTCACCGGTTATTTGCAATCGTTTACGGCCGTTTCCCAGATGAATTGAGGATACCCGATGAAGCACTTGCGCGGTTGCAGGATATTTCAATACTCGTCCATCTCCCCGCGCGCCAAACTCCCACTCCCTGAATGTGCCATAAGCTCTCGCTATTCGTCGTACAAATATTACTTAATCTATTATGTAATTGTTTATCGTTTGTCGTTAAGCATGTTATAAGATACAAGTATCATCCAAGACATTGGTTGGAGGAGCTATGATCCGCTGGAACGTATCCAAATCGAATGAAGCCATCGACCGTGAACAGGCAATAGCCAAACTGAGGAAGCTCACTCGCTACTGCAAATGGGGCACAATCTGCACCATCGTGGCGCTCGCTCTGGCACTCCTCGCAGTCATTGCAATCGAAGATCTAGTCATATTGCCTAGCCTCTCCCAAGGGTTCTGTCTCCAATCCGTAGAGCTTGAGGCTAGCGAAGGGCCAATTCTCGCTCTCGTCGGCACCAATGAACAGACTCCTCTTATGCTTGTCGCGCACGACGGTCATACTGCCATAGGGAGCGGCATGATGGCATGCCTCGCGCTTGCCATCGCGCTAAGCGCATACAGGTTTTTCTCCGCCATTGAAAAGGCGGGCAGGCCCTTTGACCTCGAATGCATTCGCATACTACGTCAAATAGGACATTTGTTCCTTATCGGCGGCGCCGCCGTGAAACTTTTTGGTGCCATAGTCACAGGGCTGATACTCTCAGGATTTGGCGGCAGCTTTACGGATGCACTTGGCGGGCAGCATCTCGACCTCTCTATGCTCTTTGCAGGCCTAATTATTAGCCTGATTGCTAGCATCTTCCAGTACGGGTGTATCCTGCAAAAACAAGATGACGAGTTGCTCTAGGGGGAATCCATGATTATTCTGCGGCTCGACCGCATGCTTGCCGAACGCAAGATTTCATCCAAAGAGCTTGCTGAACGCGTGGGTATCTCCCAGGTCAATATGTCGCGTATCAAGACGGGCAAGGTTTCTGCCGTGCGCTTTTCAACTCTTGACGCGATATGCCGGGCACTCGACTGCCAACCGGGCGATGTTCTGGAATACATACCTGACGATGAAGCCGATAGCCTCTTTGGGCTTAAAGATGAATAGCCATAATTAAGCCGCCAATCACGCCCTCAACGCAAAAAGCCCGCCAGAACGATGCGTTCTAGCGGGCTCAATCAGATATTTCGACTTCGCGCTCGAAAGCTCAGGCAGATCTTACGCAAACAGGCCGTAGATGCTGATGTTGGCCTTGGCGTACAGGCCGTTGGCATACTCAGTCCACTTGGAGCTGGCGCTCGAAGCCTGCGAAGAATACTGCTGGTAAGCGGTGTAATAGGCGGTCATGGCCTGCTTATAGGTGGCGCTATCGGCGGTAAAGGCATCGTTAGCGAAGGCCTTAGCGTAGGTGCTGTTCTCGTCCTTCCAGGTGCCCTTCGAGCTATCCCACTCGTCACCGGCAAGGTTGATGATGTAATCGGCGTAATCCTTGCTCGCGGTGTCCTCGTTGCCGTCAGAAGGCTCGGTCGGAGCGGTCGGCATGCTCGCGGAAGCATCGCCCACCTTCTTCTTGTAGAGCTTCTGCAGCGTCGCGGACTGACGGACGATCTGCTTGGCCTGGTCCTTGGACACGCCATACTGCTTGGCCATGGTGTCGTAGTCCGAGGTGCCGATAGAATCCTCGGCGTACTTCTTCATCTCCTTAGAGGAGACGGTAATGCCCTCGTCCTCAGCAGCATCGAGCAGAATCTTGTTGCGCACGTAAGACAGGATGACGTCGGCAGAGGGGGCGGTGTAGTTGCCATCGCTATCCTTGACGGTATCGAGGCTGTACTGGCTCTCAATGGCCTCGCGCGCGGTGATGTCGCTCTTCTCGCCGTTATAACTATAGCTTGCCACGGTCGAATCGAGCTGGTCCTCGGTCAGGGTCGACGAACCGACACCCTTGCCGCCAAAGCCGCCATTGCCAATAAAGAAGCCGACCACCGCAGCGATCACGACTGCAACCACAAAGGCGGCAATCATCGTCTTCTTGTGCTTGGATGCGTGGTCGTCCGCGTCGGAACCTAGGGCGTCATCATCCTCATCCTGAGCCTCGGGCATCAGATTCTCGTCAGCGGCGTCCGCGGCGATCTTTGCCTCCAGGTGGGCGTCCTCTTCCTCGGCCGTCGTGCCAGCAGCAATGTGCTCGGCAGACGTACCGGCGACCAGATCGATCTTCTCAGTCTCGTCACCGTCGGGGCCTTCGCCGCGCTCGATGATCTGGATGCCGTCGATCTCGTCCTTCTCGTCCTTCTTTTGAATCAAACCCATATCGGTTACTCCTTGTTAGGAAACATAGTCCCCAATAGAATACGCCCGACGGAACGCCGGGCGTATTGATTCTTAGGTTATACGCAAACACTTAAGTACTATTTAGGCGTTTGCAGCCTGCATGCCTTAGACCAGGTGCGCGATAACGGCATCGGCGAAGGCCTGCGTACCCACGGCCCCCTCGACGGAGCCGGTCTGGGCACGACGCACGTCACCGGTAACCTGTTCGCCCTCGTCGAGAGTGGCAGAGACGGCGGCGCGAATGCGGTTGGCGGCGTCGTTCTCGCCCAGGTGATCGAGCATCATCGCAGCAGAGAGGATCTCGGCCGTGGGGTTGGCAATATCCTGCCCCGCGATATCAGGCGCAGAGCCGTGCGTCGCCTCAAAGATGGCGCAGTCGGCACCGATGTTGGAGCCGGGGGCCATACCCAGGCCGCCCACCAGGCCGGCGCACAGGTCGCTCACGATGTCGCCGTACAGGTTTGGCAGCACCAGGACATCGAAGTCGTTGGGGTTCTGGACCAGGCCCATGCAGGTGGCGTCGACGATCTTGTCGTTGAACTCAATGTCGGGATAGCCCGCGGCCACCTCGCGCGCAACGCGCAGGAACAGGCCGTCGGTCGCCTTCATGATATTGGCCTTGTGCACAGCCGTCACCTTTTTGCGGCCGCAGCGGCGGGCATACTCAAAGGCGTACTCCACAATACGGCGGCTCTTGGCGATAGAGATGGGCTTGATCGAGATGGCGGAATCGGCGGCAAAGGTCTTCTGACCCGAGCGCTCGACAAGCTGTGAGAGCTCCTCGACCTCGGCTGCGCCCTCGTCGAACTCGATGCCGGCATAGAGGTCCTCGGTGTTCTCGCGCACGATGACCAGATCGACGTCGCGGAAACGCGAGCCGTCGCCCGACTGCGACAGACAGGGACGCACGCAGGCATACAGGTCAAAGTGCTTGCGCAGGGCGACGTTAACGCTGCGGAAACCCGTGCCGACCGGCGTGGTGATGGGGCCCTTGATGGCAACCTTGGTCTCGGAGACCGCGTCGAGCACGTGCTGGGGCAGCGGCGTGCCAAACTCGTCCATGACGCCGGCGCCGGCCTCCTGGACGTTCCAGTTGATCTGGACGCCGGTGGCCTCGACCACGCGGCGCATTGCCTGCGTAATCTCGGGACCGATGCCGTCACCGGGAATCAGGACTACATCGTGCGCCATAATCTGTTACTCCTCGTCTTCGGCGTCGTCAGATTTTTTAACGCTAGCACGCTTCTTCTTTTTGGAGAGATCCAGGCCAAAACGTTTAACAAGCATTTCGCAAATCTCGCTCGAACGGGCCTTGAGATAGCTGCCCTTGCCGTTCTCGGCGTCGAACTTAAGGCGCAGCGCAAGCTTCTCTGCGACCTCGGCGTCGATCTCGCCCTGGCAAAACTCGTACAGGCAACCGAGCATGTCGCGATACTCAAGGTCGCCGTGGTAGCACTGGATGGCCTCGTCCAGGATGGGCCAAGCCTCGCGCGAACGCTCGACGCTCGTGGCGCCCCACACGCACAGCAGGCGGAAGGCGGCATAGCGCAGCGTGGAGGAAATCTCGTCGAACAGTGCGGTCTCGGCGCCCTCAAAGGCATCGCCCAGCTGCTCGGGGCAGGTGGTGGCGAGCGCCGTCAGGGCATCGAGGGCCTCCCAGCGGGTCTGCGCCTCGGGGCGATCGAGCGCCTCGATCAGCGCGGGCACGCAGGGCACGACGCGCTGCGGATCGCGCTCGGCAAGCAGGTGCAGCACGCGGGCGGCAAACTGGCGGATGCGGCGCGTGGGGCAGCCGAGCTCCTGGACCAGGCGGTCGACGGCGTTCTCGTTCTCCTCTGCCAGCTGAAGCTGTGCCAGCTCCTCGTCGGTGAGCTGTTCGTCTTTGTTTTCTGCCATAGTTACCTCTTCTTTTTATTTCTTGGCGTGCTTGCCAGCACCCTTGCTGTCATCGGTGACCGAGATGAGCTGTCGGTCGGCCGCGCCATTGCGACGTGCACGGCGGCGTTCCTCGGCATCGCCCGCGTCGGCGGCGGCTCGATGAGCCTTGTTGACGTTAAAGACCTCGTCGTGCTTGCGCCACGGACCGACGGACTCGCCAAAGCTCATCTTAAGGCCGGCGATAAAGCCACCGAGCCAGCCGATCGGCGCAAACTGCACCAGCGGGAACAGCGAGAACACCCAGGTCAGCAGGACGACTGCCGCCGCTCCTGCAAAGTTGGCAATCCAGTAGTCGCGCTTGGTGATGACACGCTTTTCGCACGCCCACTGGCCGCACAGAAAGCCGATGTAGATCGCAAAGAGAAAGAGCACCAGCGCAAGCACCACGAACGTCCAGCTCATGGGCGCTACTCCCCGTGATGGTGGCCACAGCAGCACTCGTGGCCGTCGTCATGGCCGTGGCCGCCGCAGCACTCGTGGTCCTCGCCGTGGTGATGGCCACAACCGCACTCATGGTCCTCGCCGTGCTCGCCGCAACCGCAACCTTCCTCGTGAGCGCCATGCTCCTCGGGACGATACTGCGACCAGTCCAGACCGGCGGCGATGGCATCGGCCTCCTCCTTATAGAGGACCGTGATGGCCTGAGTGCCCAGCTTGGCACCACCGATGGCGTCGAGCATGTCGTAGAGCGTAAAGGCCACGTCGGCGCCGGGCAGCGCGAGCTCGCGGTCATCGGCGTAGGCGAGCACCAGACGCAGGTCCTTAATGAAGTGCTCGACCATAAAGCCGGGCTTGTAGTCGCCGTCGAGCGCCTTGGGGGCCAGGCTCTCCATGGCGCCGGACTTGCCGGTGCCGCCCAGAATCATCTGGCGGGTCTTCTCCAGGTCAAGGCCGCTCAGCTCGGCAAATGCCATGGCGTCTGCCATGCCGACCATGCAGGCGCCCAGCGACACCTGGTTGGCGAGCTTGGCAGCCTGGCCCTTGCCGGCGCCGTCGAAGCAGCAGATGTTGGCCGCAAAGGTGGCAAGGATATCGCGGACCGGAGCGATGTCGTTTTCGGTAGCGCCAACGATAGCCGTAAGCGTGCCGGCGATAGCACCCGACTCGCCGCCGGTGACGGGGCAGTCAAACGCCATGCGGCCGGAAACCTGGGCGGCCTCGGCAATGTCACGGGCGAGCTCGGGCGAGCTCGTGGTGAGGTCGATCAGCACCGCGCCGGGCTTAGTGCAGGCCAGCAGGCCGTCGCCCGCCAGGTAGAGCTCCTCGACCTCGGAGGGATAACCCACCATGGTAAAGACGACGTCGGCGTTCGCCACGGCATCTGCCGGCGTATCGGCCCAGACTGCGCCGTGCTCGATAAGCGCCGCCGCCTTGGACTTAGTGCGGTTGTTGACCGTGACGAGATAGCCGGCGTCCAGAATGTGGCCGGCGATGGGGGCACCCATGATTCCGGTGCCGATAAATGCGACAGAGAGCTTGTTTGCCATGAAACCTTTCCTTTTGGGTTGGGTGTTATTACCAGGTTGAATACTCGGTGCCAGCGTTTGGGCTGTGAGTTGGGATCGATTACGGCCGCGTTACTTGCCTACTGACCGCGCACGCGGCGGGCGATGCGGTCGGAAAGCGACGCCTTGTCGGCGCGGTTCTTACCCCAAAACGCGCAGGCCACCATGCCGGGGCCCACGTGCGAGCCAATGGTGGGGCCCACAGAGCTGCGGATGATGGTCACGTCGGCGCAGCCTTCCTCCTTGCGGATGGCGGCCTCGAGCCAGTCGCCGTCCTTTTCGGCATCGGCCGTCATAATGGCGATGGGCATGGTGCGATCGGGCACATAGTTCTCGCGGAACGACTTGAGAATGGACTTGAGCGCCTTCTTGCGACCGCGGTTGACGCCGATCAGCGACAGCGAGCCGGCCAGGTCGTAGGACAGCTCGGGTTTGACGTCGAGCTTTGCCGTGAGCTGTGCCGCCGCGGGCGGAATGCGGCCGCCGGCAGCCAGCGCGTCAAAGCTCTCGAGCGTAAAGTAACCGTGGACATAGGTCTTGGCCTCGTTTGCCCAGTCGACCAGCTGCTTGGCGGTCAGTCCCGCCGAACGCTGACGCACGGCCTCAAGCGCCAAGAGCTCGCCGGTCGCACAGGGCAGAGCGTTGTCGACCACGTACAGCTCAAAGTTGGGATACTCGGCGCGCACGGCGTCCGCCGCCTGGCACGCGGAGTTGTAGCTCGACGACAGCGCCGAGGTAAAGCACAGGTAGACCGTGGGCGTGCCCTCTTTGGCGCACTCGGTAAAGAACTCGATATAGCGACCGAGCGACACAGCCGAGGTGGACACGCGGGCACCGGCGCGCATGCGATCGTAAAACTCCTTGGGTGTGATGCTCGACCAGATGTCATCCGTGCGCTCCTCGCCATCGATAATGAAGGGGAAACCCAAGATATCGACATCGAGGTTCGCGGCGACCTCGGGGCTAAAGTCGCAGCAGGTATCGACGACGATGCGGCAACGGTCCGAATGACCGGCGGATGCGGCCTTGTCCATCAAAGCGACTCCTTACGTAAAAAGGCGGCCACCCGCATGGGATGGCCGCCAACCGTTAACTCATGCAAGTTAACGTATTTTACTCGTCAAGTGTTTCGATGCGGGGCTTGATGATGCCATATCCACCATTCTTACGGTGATACACCACATTGATGAGACCGGTCGTCGCGTTCTCGAACACGTAGAAGTCGTGGCCCAGCAGATCGGTCTGCACCAGCGCCTGCTCCTCAGTCATCGGGGTGACGTCGATAACCTTCTCGCGGACGAGCAGGTCGTCCTCCTCCTCGGGCAGCAGCAGGTCGGCCAGATCCTCGACGCGCTCGACCGGCGCGACATCCGCGGCGCTGGCACCGCCCTGGCGGTTGTCCACGACCTTGGTCTTGAACTTACGCAGCTGGCGGGTGACCTTATCGGCAGAGAGGTCGATGGCGGCGTACATATCTGCACCGTGCTCGGCAACGCGAATTACCGAACCGCGGGCACGAACCGTAACCTCGACGATTGCCGGGTTGGGGTTCGAGGGGTTCTTCTCATAACGAAGTACAACGTCGACCGTCATGGGCTCGATATCGAAAACCTTGAGCGCCTCGCCGATCTTCTCATCCACATGCGCACGCAGAGCATCGGTTACCGTCGTCTTGCGTCCAGAAACCTTGATATCCATACGTGGCTCCAATCTGCCTCGGGGACTTACTGTACTGGCTATGTACCCATTGCCGTGCATTTAATCACGCGGATTCCTAAAGACCCGAATAACGACTGCTTGATACCGCATACCGAAGTCTCGCACTTTTCTGTGGCAAAGTGCGCTATGGAAGAGCGACGGCGACTTTGGTTTTGCACCTAAAAAATGTCTTTGACCTGCTGGTTTTATGGAAACGAAAAAGCCGGGCTCCCCTGTTGGGAGAGCCCGGCGATGCGTGTTGAAACCGTGAAGAGGCGTCCCTCCTAGCGCATAGGAGACGCCACCCCTAGCAATAACTAGCTATTGAGCTTGTTAATGTCGTCGTCGGTGATAGTGCCCTCCTGGCTGGACGATTTATCCTCGGAGGATGCACCATCGCTGCTCGAATCGGAGGATGCGGACTCGCTGGATCCGGTGTCGGTCGGCTGCACGTCGGCGCCCGAGATCGTCTTGGTGGTGAGGTCATAGGGCATCGTGCCGTACCAGACGGAGTGGACCGCCTCGAGCGTACCGTCGACCGTGATGCCGTCGAGGGCATCGCTCACGGCACGGCACAGTTCGTCATTGGACGAGAGGCCCGCAACACCAAGCGTCGAGGGCGCCTCGAGCGCACCGACATAGGAGATCTCGCTCATCAGGCGTGCAAGGTAGCCGCCGGCCGTGGAGTCGCAGATCACATAGTCGACCTCGCCGGACTCGAGCGCCTCAAAGCACTCGTTGATGTTGGGGTAGGTCTTTTGGTTGGCGGTGATGCTCTGCTTAGCAAGCGCCTCCTGCGAGGCCGAGGACATCTGGACACCCAGAGTAGACGTGTTAAGGGTATCGGTGGAAACGTTTAGCGACCCACCATCGCTGGTTCTACCGAACACGGAAGCGGCATCGTACAGGCAGGTGCCGAGCGAGCTAACGTCCCCGTCCGTGGAGTTGATCTCGCCGATAAAGATATCAGCCTTTTTGTCGCCGAGCGCGGAACCTGCCGAGGACGCATCGACAAAGGCGACCTTAAGGCCCATGCGGCTTGCGAGGGCGCGGGCGGCGTCGACCGCATACCCCGTGAGCTCGCCGTCGGTGCCCTGCATGGCCTGCGGCGCATCGGAAGTATCGAGGGCGACCGTCAGGGTACCGGGGGTGACCAGGGCATCATCCGACACCGTGGGCGTGACGGTCTCGTACTCGATCTGGTCGATCGTGGGAGTCGTGAACGTAG
This sequence comes from Collinsella sp. AF04-24, assembly GCF_003465685.1. Classification (NCBI taxonomy): domain Bacteria; kingdom Bacillati; phylum Actinomycetota; class Coriobacteriia; order Coriobacteriales; family Coriobacteriaceae; genus Collinsella; species Collinsella sp. AF04-24. Next base: position 60,485 of record NZ_QSBK01000013.1, on the reverse strand, counting down.
ACAGCGGGTTGAACGCGCATCCGCTCAGACCCAAAACGGCGATGACCGCTGCGGTCCCAGCACCTAACCGAGCCGCGTGCATCAAGCTGCCCCTCACCATGTCCACTACCCTGCCTTCTGTGTCGTATACGATCCGTGCGATGCGCGGAATATCAGATTGTTCCCACCAGCTGACCTGGTATTTGACCCCACACTTGCGCACCGGGGTGTTTGCTCGGGAGGCCGCAGCCACCTTCACGACTGGCCCGCTCGCCCGCGAGGCGGTATTGCCCCAAAGAAAGTAGAACGGACGGTGCGGCTTACATCTAGGACGCGCCATGATCGCGCCGCGCGCACGCGGTCGCTTACGTGGATCCCTTTGACCGCGTCTGTCTTGGACTAGGACGGGCATTTCGTCCGTCCGCAACCACAGCCTGGTAGGAACGTAGCGCATTATAGCTAAGTTCAAGCTAAAGTTTAAGGTTAGGGGCGTCATTCGCATCGCGAGTACAGATTTCGCAGGTCGGAGTGGGCTATTCGTGCCCCTGTGAAGCCCGGAGCTCCCCTATGGGGAGCTCCGGGGCACCCTTCCTAGGGTGCTGTGGCCAAAAAATGGCAAATATGAGTACTGTCACCAATTTAGTAACAGGCAGTTTTAGCCTCTCGGACAGATTTTGCGCTCAGTGTCGCCAACCTGATGCTTAGTTATTCTACATTTGTTTATTATCTTCTTACTTTATGACGCCTCCGAGTCCTAAATTCCTTGATTTTGCTGTTACTGATTTAGTGACAGTACTCATATTTGCCATATTTTGGCCAGGGCATATGATTAACCCCCTATTTTCGACGTGAATTAGACCGGCTTAAGCCCAAAACACGCCCGCAGCGTGTTAAGCAACGCCTCTTGCTTCTTCCTGCGGGCATCGACACGATTCCGGTACCGCTTTCGCATACGCTGGTGCATGCGCCATGCGAGCGCTTCCATCGCTTCCATGTCACAGAGCATTTCGTTGTTGACCGTCGCGACCTCGATTCCCATAGTAATCAAGCCCGTGTTGCGCTTTTCATCATGGATACGTCCCCTTCGAGAGGAATGGCCCAGCTCACCGTTGTATTCCAGGTCAAACCGGGCTGCCTCCTGATATGCATCGCAAACTGCATGGGGCATCCCCGAGATTGCCTGCGCACGGTCATCGAACTCGATCTTGTAGTCGGTCTTAAAAGGTCCGCAGGCAAACCCGCCATAGGAAAACGGAAGCGAAAACAGGGCGAGCATGATGCACTCCATGGGCGAGAGCAGGTTTTCCGAAAGATAGGGACACAGACGCAGCAGCTGTTTGGCCACATTCCCCTTGCATGCCGCAAGGTAATCTGCCAGACGATCGGGCATCAGCACCGGCTCGACTTCAAAGTAGCCCACGTCTGCTGGCTGGTCCTTGTCCTTTGCAAGTTTATTCGTAACAGGCGAGGTGTAGGGAGGCAGATACTTCCCGCGGTCGCTCAGTGAAATCTTAGAGCACAGCTCCTGGGCCAGGGCAAACGCCTGGATGCAGCCGACCTCACGCGCAACGGCAACACAAAGGGCCTCGGGAGATAGGCTGTACACCCCCGGTTCCACCTCTAGAATCGAGCCGGCGGGCAACCCGGAACACACGGACCAGCCTACGCCAGGCATGCGGCGGCGCTGCGCCGCAGATCCCACCAACAAGCACAGATCTTCCTGCACCTCGCCACTTTTGGCTCCAATTCGCACCAAGTCAGGAAGATAGATATCCTCGGTCGAGGGCGACGACGTGCGCAGCACACGGCGCTCTTCATCGGGATTAAGGTCCTTCCAGCTGATATAGCCCATCTGCCGGCGCTCGGCACGCATCATGCGAAGCGCCGAGGCACCTGTTAGGATTACGGAAGCCGCTAGCTGTTCGCTTGTCGGCTCGTTGCGCCGCTCAATCTTCACTGCCACAAAACCACCCCTACCAAACACGTGCGATAGCAATGCCATCGACTGCCGCAGCGCCGGCGCGCTTGAGTTCCGCCGAAGCCGTGGCCATCGTCGCGCCCGTGGTGATAACGTCATCGATCAGCAGCAGGCGGCGGCCGTGCACGTCCTCAACCGTCTCGTACATGCCTTGGGCACGCTCGCGGCGCTCCTCACGACCGAGTTCGCGCTGGTCGCCATGCCCGTACTTGACGAGAGCATCGAGCAGGGGAACACCCGACAGCTCGCAAAATGGGCGCGCAATAGCCTCCATATGATCAAAACCACGCCGCCGAAACGCTGCCGCCGTCGCAGGCACAAACACCACCGCATCCGCACCGGACAGCACACCTCCTAAGCGTTCGGGCGCTACGACCTGGGCATGCAGGGCGGTGTCGTAAAGCAGCTCCGCCAGATACGGAGCCAGACGTCGCTCGCCCGCATCCTTGTACGCTTTAATGATGCGCGGCAGCGGATGCGCGTAGACGGCGCACGCCAGGCAGCGGTCGAGCGCCTCCGACATTGCCGAGGACGTGCCCTCGACCGAACATTCAGTGCACAGCAAATCCCCAAACGGGGCGCCACATCGGGTGCAGCTATGACGTGGGTCGATGAGCGTGAGCGCAGCCAGGCAGTCTTGGCAAATAAGCGCACCGGCGCGCTCGCAGCCGGCACATCGTGTTGGCGACAATGCCTCGAGCGCCTCGCGTGCCACCCGCTCGGCAAACGGTAGCAATTCGTCCGCAAACGGTAGGGCGCCGGCACCCTGCAGACGGCTCAATATGTTCAGATGGCTCTTCAAGACACAACCCTCCCTACGTTCGGTCGCAGGGAGGGTTGTTGATTCAGCGCTATGATACCCCGATGCGCTCGGGGCAAGGCGAGCTAAATCCGCTCGCGGGCGTTATTCGCCGGCGGGCGGTTGTGGTGCAGACGAAGACAGGGTCGAGCCCTCGCCACCATCCTGGCGCGGCTTGCGGGAACGGCGACGGCGACGGCGCTTTTGACCTTGGTCGGCCGAGCCCTCGCCACCGCGATCCTCGCGCGGCTCGCGCTCGTCGCGAGCGGCGCCACGCGAAGCCTTGGCAGCAGCCCCCCCGCCATCTCCGGGACGACGGCGCGTGACCTTGACCTCGCCATCCGAGACCTGATCGGCCACGGAGGGCACTGAAGGCTTCTGCTGCGCGCCCGAGGAATGGCGACGGCGCGAACGCGGCGCGCGCTCCTCCTCGCCACGTGACTTGCCGCCCTTGTCGGCAGGCGCGTCGGAGGCCGAGGCGCCCTTGGAAGCGGCACCAGCCTCGCGAGCAGCTGCGGCGCGGAAGGCGTCCTCGCGCTCCTCGCTCGACAGATGACGGCGGCGACGTCGTGTGGGGTTCATGCCACCGCCGCGATTCTGCTGCTGGGGCTGTTGAACCTCGCGCTCGCGAGCGCCGTTCTTGCCGGCGGCTGCGGCCTCGCCGGCATCGGCAGAGCCCGCACGCTTGCGGCGGCGACGGCCGCCAGCGGCCTCCTCGGCCTCAGGCGTTGCGGCATTGCCACGGCCCTTTCCGCGGCCACGGCTCTCGCCCTGGCTCTGACCGGCGCGAGCATCGGATTCGGCATCGCGACGACGGCGCTTGGGCATCGACGTACCGGCCAGACGGTCGGCACTCGACAGGCCATCGCCCACGTCGACGCCGTTCTCGCGATCGAGTTCCATGAGCGCCAGGCGCATCTCGGGCGACTCGATGCGCTCGAGCACATCGCGCGTCACGCAGTCGGGGCGGCAATTGCAGCCCTGCTCGGCAGCCTTCTTCTTGCAGCCCTCCGAGCAGGTCATATCGGCCAGGTTGACCTTAAAGACCTTGCCGTTCTCCAGGCGCAGCACCAGCTGCTCGCGCGGCGTGTCATATTCCTGAATACGCGCCTTGCCGAGCGGCGTATCGATGAGCGTCTTCTTTTTGGGCGCGCGGCTCTTAAAGTCCTTGTAGGCCTCGAACTCGTAGCGCAGGCAGCACATCAGGCGGCCACACACGCCGCTGATCTTGGAGGAATTGAGCGGCAGGTCCTGCTCTTTTGCCATGCGGATCGAGACGGGCTCAAACTGTCCGCCAAAGCGCGTGCAGCAGAGCTCCTGTCCGCACTGGGCATAGCCGCCCACCAGGCGGGTCTCGTCGCGCACGCCGATCTGGCGCATGTCGACGCGAATGTGCAGCGTCGAGGACAGGTCCTTGACGAGCTGGCGAAAATCGACGCGCTCCTCGGCCGCAAAGTAGAACACGGCCTTCTCGCCGCCAAACAGGTACTCGACGCCCACCGGCTTCATCTCGAGGTCGAGCTCTTTGACCAGACGGCGGAAATCGACCATCGCCTCGTCGCCCTGGATGGCCAAATCGTCGGCAAGCTGCAGGTCGATGTCGCTCGCCACGCGCAGCACGGGCTTGAGCGGCTGACCGATCTCGTCTTGCGGCACCTCGAAGGGATCGGCCGTGACCAAGCCGATCTCGGTTCCGCGCTCGGTGGAGCAAATGGCATAATCGGCCTCGAGGATATCCAGGTCCTGCGGGTCAAACCACAGGTCGCGCGAGGCGTAGGTAAACTTAACGGGTACGACTAACGGCATTTCAGTGCCTTCCTGATATCGAACAGCATGACCTCGATGGCCAGCTGGGGAGTAACGTTTCTGGCGATGTTGCGCTCGGCGGTCGCGACCGCCTCGAGCGCCTGGGTGGCACCCGCAACATTGGTCGCGGCGGCAAGCCGACCGATCGTGTCGCGCACGTCCTCGTTCACCACGTCGGCTGCCTCGTCCTGAAGTGTCAGCAGCACGTCGCGCATGAGCGTCCGCGCGCTCGCCAGCGCTTCCATGATACCCGAACGCTCGCGCGCGTTGAGTTCGCGCTTGTTGCGGTCCTCAAGCTGCTTCAATGCTCCACGCGACAGGTAGTCGGCGTTTTGCTCGAGTACCTTTTCCTGCGTGGACTTGACCTCGGCGAGCGGCGCCTTGACGGCGACGATGAGCGACTTGGCGCGACTGAGCACGTCGGCCTCGTCGGCGGCAATGAGTGAGTCGATGGCACGGATCATCTGGCGACGGGCGTCCTGGCGCTCGGCGCTCTTGAGGAACTCGATACCACGCGTGGGGCTTCCCGCCACGGCGACGGCCATGCGGCAGCGCGCGGGATCCTGCCCGGTGGCGCGGCTCACGGCCTGCGCGGCCACGGTGGGAGACACCAGCCGAAACGGCACACACTGGCAGCGGCTCACGATGGTGGGCAGCATCACGTCTGCCGAGGTACCCAACAGGATGAACATGACGCCCTCGGGCGGCTCCTCGAGCGTTTTGAGCAGTGCGTTGGCGGTGTTGGCACGCAGTTGCTCGGCACGGTCGATGATGTAGACCTTGGCCTTGGCACGGATGGGCGCCAGCGGCACGTCATCGAGCAGCTCGCGGGTCTGGGCAATGAGGTAACCCGTGGCGCTCTCGGGCGTGTAATAGTGCACGTCGGGATGCGTATGCCGAGCAACGCGCACGCAGCTGTCGCATGCGCCGCAGCCGTCCTGCTCGCACAGGAAGGCTTGGGCAAGCGCCCACGCGGCGTCGAGCTTGCCCGCGCCGGGCGCGCCCAAAAACAGGTAGGCGTGCGATGCGCGACCGCTAGCGACGGCATTGGTCAAAAAGTCGCGCACGCGCTCTTGGGTGTCGAGCTTGGCCAGCAGGCTTGCCTGAGCGGGGGCCATGCTACTCGGCCTCCTTGGCAAGCGCGGCGGCAACGGCTTCCTGCGGAATGTCGAGACCATACGCGCGAACCTGCTCGACCGTCTTCTCGAAGACTTCCTCGACGGTCGCAGTGGCGTCGATGAGCTTTACGCGGTCTGGCTCCTCGGCGGCAATGGCACAAAATCCCTGATAGACACGCTCCTGGAAGGCCATGCCCTTGGCCTCCATGCGATCGGTCGCACCGCGGGCCGCCATGCGCAGCGCCGCCTGCTCGGGCGTGATGTGGTAGACGAGTGTGAGTGCCGGGTGCGTTCCCGCGACGGCCAGGTTGTTGGCGTCGCGCACCATCTGGCGATCGAGGCCATCGGCAAATGCCTGGTAGCAGGTCGTGGAATCGTAGAAGCGATCGCACAGGACCACCTTGCCGGCCGCAAGGGCGGGCGCGATGACCTCGTGCACCAGCTGGGCACGCGCCGCCTCGTAGAGCAACAGCTCGCAGGTGTCTCCCATCGCCGTGTTGGCGGGGTCGAGCAGCAAAGCGCGAATCTTTTCGCTGATGGCGGTGCCGCCCGGCTCGCGCAGGCTCACAACCTGGTAGCCGGCAAGATCGAGCGCGCGGGCAAGCAGACGCGCCTGCGTGGACTTGCCGGCACCGTCGACGCCCTCGAGCGTGATAAAGCTATGTTGAGCAGGCTCAAAAGCCATGGGCGCAGCCCCTTCCTACAAGGCGCGTAAATGCAGATATATCAACTAAGCCATGATACCCCAGTGCTCGGCGCGTCCCCAATGGCTAAAGGCGCCTTTCCAAAGTTGCGGTGAAATAGGGACTGATTGAAGCTCTGAGATCGCCAAACAGTCCCTATTTCACCGCAACGTATGATGGGGAATTTTGGATGCTGGGTATAATCGTCGTATTGCATTGAAATGTGGCGAAAGGAGTGGCAATGTCTCGGTATTGCGCCTCGTGCGGCAAGCTTCTTGAAGATAATGCCAAGTTCTGCACCTCGTGCGGTGCACCCGTTGAGCAAACAGCCGCGAGCGATAGCCAGCCCGCTTTTGAGCAGACCGGCTCCCTTGATACGCCGCAAGCCAAGGCGGACGACCCCCTCGCCTATAGCCCCGACCCCGCCGCAAGGACCGAAGCCGTCGAGACCACGCAGCGCATACCCGTCGCGAGCGGCTCGCCCCAACAGCAGCCGGCTCCCGCATACGCGCCCGCTTCGCCACAGACCCCCGCTCCCAAAAAGAGCGGCACCGGGCCGCTTATCGCCGTTATCGTTGTGCTGGTGGCGATCATCATCGCCCTGGTCATCTTCTTTGCGATCAGACCGTTCGACAACGCCGCCACGCAGACGACTGCCGAGGTAGCTAAGCTGCACCATGACGTCGACGACGATGACCTAAAGCCTCTCGGCAATCCCAACAGCCTGTACGACGATGATGACGATGACGACGAGGATGGCGGCGAAGCAACGCTCTCCGAGCAGAACCTCTACCGTCGCCTGAGCGAATACTACGACTTGCTCGAAGATCTCGACAGCCAGGTCCGTGGCTGCGCGCAGAACTTCAACGGCAACTATCTGGAAGAGGATCGAACCACCCGTCAAAATCTCGCCGACGTCGCCGAGCGCACGGAGGACACCATCGAGCAGTATTACGACATCGTCGAGGACCTGGACGTCCCGACGAGCTCCAAGAACTACAGCTCCTGGAAGGATATCATCGCCCTGTACGACGACCTGGATCACCGCATTGACGCAATCTGTGATGCCTGGGAGATCAGCCTGAAATACGCCAAGCCTGCGGACCACAAGAATGAGATCGTGGCGCCGCTGTCGCGCGACAACGTGGCGGGCACCAATGACAATAAGTACCGCCTAGACTTTGAGGAGCGCTATCCCGGCGCTAAGCCTGTCGAGGTGAACTAGCGCTTTGTCGTTCCCGAGCCGGCAGTTAGGGACGTTCCTAAACTGCCGGCAGAAAAGGAACGTCCCTAACTGCCGGTCAAAAAAACGAGCGAGGATCGCGGGGTCCTCGCTCGTTTTTTTGGGCAATGTTTCGACTGCGCCGTTACTTGTCGGCGGCTGCTTTCTTGGCAGTCGACTTCTTCGCGGTCGTCTTCTTGGCGGCAGTGGCTTTCTTAGCCGTCGTCTTCTTTGCCGTGCTCGCCTTGGTTGTGGTCTTGCGACCGCGGGCGGGCTTCTTCTCCTTGGTCGGGCAGTCCATGTTGACGCAGATACGCCACGGACCGCGCGCCGTGTTGACCACCACGATGGGGGCGCCGCACTCGGGGCAGGTCTCGCCCGTCGCCTCGAGCTTGCCGCGCGCCGGCAGCGGATAGCTCACGCCGCAGTCATCGTAGTTGGTGCAGCGGATAAAGCGCTTGCCGCTCTTCTCGCTCTTGTGCGCGATCAGGTCGCCGTGACGTCCGGCCTCGGCACACACCTTGCACTCGCCCACCTTAAGATCGGGCTCGTAGTTGGTGGGGCACGTGGGGTTCACGCAGATCTCGAAGGCCTTCTGGCGGAATGGCTGGCACTTGATGCGCGGCGCGCCGCACTCGGGGCACACGGCGGCCTCGCCCTCGAGCGGGCTCACCTTGACGCCACTCGGCACCGGATAGGTCACGTCGCAGTCGGGCCAACCCATGCAGCCGATAAAGCTGCCGCGGGTCTTGGCGCTCGTCTTCATAACCAGGTCCTTGCCGCACTTGGGGCAGGCGCCCACGCGCGCATCGGCCGTGACGGCGTCGCTGATGGCGTCGCCCAGCTCCTGCGTATGCTTGAGCAGCTCGTCGAGCACGCCGGCCAGCAGCGCGCGCGAGTGCGTCACGACATGCTCTTCGGTATCCTCGCCGCGCTCCACGCGGGTCATGTCGCCGTCGAGCTCGCTGGTCATATCGGGGCTCGTGATGCGCGGGGCAAACTGCGACAGCGCGTCGATGATGGCGATGCCCAGCTGGCTCGGCTCAACGGGATCATTTTTGAGATAGCGCACGGCATACAGGCGCTCGATGATGCTCGCGCGCGTGGACTTGGTGCCCAGGCCGCGCTTTTCCATCTCCTGCACGAGCTTGCCCTGGCTGTAGCGCGCGGGCGGCTCGGTCTGCTTGGCCTCGAGCTTAATGTCGAACACGTCGACCGTGTCGCCCTGCTCAAGCGGCGGCATCTGCTCGTCGCGCTTAAGTCCGTACGGGTACGCCTCGCGGAAACCCGGGGTCACGAGCACATCGCCCGAAGCCACGAACGGCTCACCGTTCACGTCGAGCTCGAGCTTGGTATTCTCGATGGTCGCGGGACCCATAAGCGTCGCCAGGAAGCGGCGGGCGATGAGGTCGTAGAGCTTGCGCTGGCCGCCATCGAGCGTGGACGGATCGCCTTCGCCCGTGGGGTAGATGGGCGGGTGGTCGGTGGTCTCGACTTTGCCGCGCGTGGGCTTCATGGGGCCGGCGAGTACCTTTTTGCACACGGGCGCCAGCGCCGGGTTGATCTTTGCCAGGTCGCTCACCACGGCGCCCAGATCGAGCGTCGCAGGGTACACGGTGTTGTCGACACGCGGATAGCTGATGAGGCCCGCCATGTAGAGGGACTCGGCGATGCGCATGGTACGTGCAGGTGAGATGCCCTCGGCCGCGGCGGCAGCCTGCAGCGAGGTCGTCGCAAACGGCGTGGGCGGCTGCTGCTTGCGGGAGCGCTTGGTCACCGCGGCGACGGTTGCCGTCGTAGCGCCGTCGACGTGGCCGTACGCCGTCTCGGCAGCATCTTTGTCGGTAAAACGTGTCGTCTTGTGCGCGATCTTAAAGCGGTCGTCCTCGGCAGCGCCCTGCGCGGCACCCATGCCGCGAATCTGCCAATAGTCCTCGGGCACAAACGCCATGCGTTCGCGTTCGCGCTCGACCACCAGGGCGAGCGTCGGCGTCTGCACGCGGCCGGCGGAGCGCACGTTGCCAAAGCCGCCAAACTTGGCGAGCGTCAGGTAGCGCGTGAGCACTGCACCCCAAATGAGGTCGATGTGCTGACGGCTCTCGCCGGCGTCGGCCAGGTTCTGGTCGAGCGAGACAAGGTTATCGAAGGCCTGCGTGATCTCGGCCTTGGTAAACGAAGAATACTGGGCGCGGGCGACCGGCAAGTCGGGCGCCACCTCGCGCACCTTGTTGAGGGCGTCCGAACCGATCAGCTCGCCCTCGCGATCGAAGTCCGTGGCGATGATGACACTGTCGGACTTTTTGGCGAGGTTCTTGAGCGAGCGGATGAGTTCCTTCTCGGCCGGCAGCTTAATGACGGGTGCCCAGGTGAGATAGGGCAGACTCTCGAGCTTCCAGCCCTTGATGGAGATGCCGTCGGCAAGAAACGGCTTGCGCTTGGTGTCGTACGGCGGGCGGGCCAAGCCATCGGGCATATCGGCCGGCAGCATCTCACCGTCCTCCGTGACCGAATACCAGCCCAGCTTTTTATCGAACAGCACGCTGTCGCAAAAATCGGGCGCAAGGATGTGACCGGCAAGGCCGATCGTCACGCACTCCTCGCCCTTCCACTCAAAACGGTAGATGGCGGTGTTGTACACCTTGTCCTTTTTGGGCTTGCCCGTGGACAGACGCTCGGCAATCTGACGCGCGGCGTCGTTTTTCTCGGCGATGATGAGCTTCAAAAGAGGCTCCTATCTCGTATCTCTGCGGCTACGCCCGCCCGTATGGCGGCCGACTTACGCCCTTGCTTGCTCAATCTGCCCGATGAGCCAATCGCACCAGGCATCCATACCCTCGCCCTTGCGCGCGCTCACGGCAAACCGCGGCGCCTGCGGATTGAGGTCATCGAGTGTCTTAGTATACCTATCCATGTCAAAATCGAAAGCCGGAGCCACGTCGACCTTGTTGAGCAGCTGCGCGCCGGCGTGTTGGAAGATGCCCGGGTACTTGATGGGCTTGTCGTCGCCCTCGGGCACCGAGAGAATCATGATGGACAGGTTCTCGCCCAGGTCAAAGTCGACCGGGCAGACCAGGTTGCCCACGTTTTCGATAAAGATGACGTCGATGTTCTCCAGACCCACAGCCTGGTCGAAGGCGTCGACGGCCTCCATGATCATGTTGCCCTCGAGGTGGCACAGGCCGCCCGTGTTGATCTGGATGGCGGGCATGCCGGCTTCCTTCATGGTGATGGCATCGACATCCGAGGCGATATCGCCCTCGATGACGGCACAGCGCAGGCCGGCTTTGTCACGCAGGCGCTCGTTGGTGCCCAGAATCGTGGTGGTCTTACCCGAGCCGGGGCTCGACAGCACATTGATCACGTAGGTGCCTGCCTCATTAAATCGCTGACGCAGCTGATCTGCCAGGCGCTCGTTGCGCGACAGGATCGGCGACGCGATATCAATCGTTTTCTCGGCCATACTTAGCGCTCCTTACTTTGGCCCCTTTATACCCCATCATTAGATGGCTAGCGGGCTAATCGTCGGGGGTTTCGATTTCGATACTTGCGATATCGAGCTCGCGGCCGTGCAGCAGGCGCACGTTGGCGCCGCCACACTGGGGGCAGCGACAATGGAAACGGTCGTGCTCAAAGACCTCGCCGCAGTCCAGGCACTCGCTTTGTGGATGGACCTCCTCCACGGCAAGCTCGCAGCCGCGCGTGAGCGGGTCCTCATCGCGAAACGTCTCCCACGCAAAGTCGAGTGCCTCGCGCACGACCTCGGTCATATCCCCGATACGAAGCGTTACCAAAACGGCGCGCGAGGCCCCCGCCCCACGCGCCGCGCGAATCACTGTATCGAGTATGCCGTTGACAATGCCAACCTCGTGCATACCGATTTACTCCTCGTCGTCCTCGTCGTCCGAGAACAGGTCCAGACGGCTCACGAACAGGCCCTCCTTGCCCTCGCGCGCGGTAATGACCACGCGAGCGATGGCGAGCGAAATCTCGTAGAGCGAGAGCAGGGCGCCATACATGAGACCCAGCGTAACGGGCGAGCCGTCGGGCGTAATCACAGCCGAACCCACGAGCAGGCCTACGTACACGTAGCGCCAGGCGCTGCGGAAGGCCGCATAGGACACGATGTGAAAGACGGACAGGTAGAAGATGATGAGCGGCAGCTCAAACGCCACACCAAAGCCGATCATAAAGAGCAGCTCCATGTTGACGTAGTTCTCCAGATCGGGCAACGCCGTAGCGACAGCCGAGGTCTCGCCGATGAGCCACTCAAAGCCCGCCGGGATGATGATGAAGTAGCAGAAGATGGCACCCAGGAAGAACAGCACCGTCGAGGCGAGCACCGTGGGCACAACCCACTTGCGCTCGTTGGGGCGCAGTGCCGGCAGGAAAAATGCCAGAATCTGCCAGATGATCATGGGAGTGCACATGACCACGGCCATCTTGATGGCAAGCGAGAAGCGCAGGCCAAAGCCGCCGAGCGTGGTGGTGATGTAAAACTTACCGTCCGGCACAAAGGAGCGGATGGGGTCCTCAAGAATATCGAGCACCACGGGCGTGGCAAAGTACAGCACGATGGCGGCGGCAAACACCGAAACGACCACGATGGTCAGGCGGCGACGGAGCTCTCCCAGGTGATCGAAGAGCGGCATGCGCGCAGGTCCGATCGGCATTACTCATCGCCTCCCTTCGGGGCGTCGGCGGCAGCAGCCTCGGCATCGTCCTCGACCTCGAGCTCGCGAGCGAGCTGGTCGACGACGGCCTTGCGCTTGCGGGGACGACGGGCGTAGAGGTCAGCCGTCGTGGGCTCTGCCGGCTCGGGCTTGGGCTCTGCAGCAGGCTCGGGCTCGACGGCAGCAGCAGGCTCTGTACCCTCGGCCTCATCAACAGCGCCTTCGCCCTCAGCAGCGCCCTCGCTTGCGGCCTTCTCGGCAGCAAGACGGGCGCGACGCTCGGCAAAGGTCTCCTTCTTGGCGGGCGCTGCCGTCTCGGCGGCATCCTCGTCCGCATCGGAATCGTCGTCGGTCGCAGCAGTCTTCTTGGGCTTGACCGGGGCCGACGCGGCCTCGCTCACCGGATCGATAATCTCGGACTGAACAACGGCCGTCATCTTTTCCTGCGTCTCGCGGAACTGACGGATAGCACGGCCGATCGTGCGGCCCATCTGCGGGAGCTTATCCGGGCCAAACAGCAAAAAGCCGAAGACCACGATGATCGCGAGCTCACCCTCTCCAATACCAAACACACATACCTCCAAGGCTCGATGTGAGTCGAGCCCGCACCGCGCCATTCGGCCGGAACTCGTCTATTCATTCGGTCAAGTATAGCGCCCGGACGCCAAAACGTCCGAGCGCATCACAAACATATGCCAAACGGCACGCCCTTTTGGGGGCAAAGATTATGCAGCGGTGATCGAAATCTCCTGGTCGACGCCCAACAGCTGAACCACGCGCATCACCGGGGGCTGCACGTTGACGCAGCTAAAACGCTTACCATGATCAGCTGCGTGGTGTGCGGCGCCCACAAGCACGCCAATGCCCGTCGAATCGATGTAGCTCACCTGGGCAAAATCGAGCTCAACGGCCTCAGTGGGCTGCTCGAGCGCCAGGTCGATGGCATTGCGCAGGCTATCGGCGTTAGAGATATCGATCTCACCGGTCACCTTAATGGTGTAGAGCTCTGGCGTGGGGTTGGTGGAAATACCCAAATCCATGTATACGCTCCTTTACGTATCGAAAGTGCGGATAGTACTAGGCGCGGACTTGCGGGGCCCTACGCGTTAGGCGCGCTCGGCACGCGCAAGCTCGGCAGCGACGAGCTTGACAGCCAGCACCAGCACATCGAGCGCAGCCTCCAGGTCCTCGACCGTGGGATAGCTCGGCGCGATGCGGATGTTGGTGTCGCGCGGATCCTTGCCATAAGGCCAGGTGGCACCAGCCGGCGTGAGCTTGACGCCCAGGTCGGCACAAAGCGCGGCGACCTTCTGGGCCGAGCCCTCGGGGCCATCGAAACTCACAAAGTAGCCGCCATGGGGATGAGTCCAAGTGGCGCAACCCGTGTTGCCCAAGCCCTCGGTGAGTTTACGCTCAACGGCCTCAAAGCGCGGGCGCAGGAACTCGGCATGCTTTTTCATGTGCTCCTTGACCGCCTCGATGGTGGGAAGGAAACGCACGTGACGCAGCTGGTTGAGCTTGTCGGCGCTAATAAGACCGGCCTTCAGGCGCTTGGAGAACTCGGCGATGACCGCGGGGCTCGCACCGATAAAGCCGATGCCGGCACCCGGGAAGGTGATCTTGGACGTCGAGGCAAAGGCCACCACGCGGTCCTCGGTGCCCGCCGCGCGGGCAAGATCGAAGATGTTGGCGAGCTCGTCGGTCTCGTCGTACAGGTCGTGCACGCAGTAGGCGTTGTCCCAGAAGATGCGGAAATCGGGCGCGGCCGTGGGCATCTCGACCAGGCGACGCACAGTGTCCTCGCTAAAGGTGATGCCCGTGGGGTTGGAATACTTGGGCACGCACCAGATGCCCTTGATGGAGTCGTCGGTGGCAACCAGGCGCTCAACCTCGTCCATGTCGGGGCCGTTGTCGGTCATCGCGACGGGGACGTTCTCGATGCCCAAGTCGGCGGTGATGCCAAAGTGGCGATCGTAGCCGGGAACGGGGCACAGGAACTTGACCTTCTTGCCGTCGTGCGCTGCCTCGTAAGCCTCCCAAGGGTCGCTGCCGCACGAGCCGCAACGCCAGAACATACCGGCGATATCGTGCTCGATCAGCAGGCTCGATGAGCCCAGTACGAGCGTCTGCTCGGCAGGACAACCCAGGAACTCCCCCGCCAGCTTGCGTGCCGAGGGAATGCCCTCGAAGCAACCGTAGTTGGAGCAGTCGACATTGCCGTCGTGCAGATCGGCATCGGCATTGAGGATATCGAGCATGGGGCGAGAAATGTTCACCTGGGAGGGCGACGGCTTGCCGCGCGCCATGTCGAGCGCCAGGCCCTTGGCCTTGACCTCGGCAACCTCGGCTTTAAGCGCCTCGATGGCGGCATCGAGTTCGGTGGTTTCCATCTTCTGGTAGATCGTCTGCATGGGGTGCGACCTTTCGCGAAGCGGTACGTTGCAGTTCGTCTAAGTATAGACCGCCATCGTCGCAACGTTATGAAGCCGTGATAGATTAAGTTCATCGCAATCAATTACGAATCGCCGCGCATGCCGGCGTGGGGCGCCCAAGGAGGCACTATGGAGTACGGATCGTTTCAGGCCGAGGAATTCGGCGACTTGCAGCGCCTGGTCGACGGACTGTTTTACGACCGCCACGCCATCGACCGCCTGGATCTGATCGTACAGGCCGAAATCTTGGACCTGGCGCCCGACCTCATGGAGATCGTGAATCTTTTGCCGCCCGGCTACTACGACCGCCAGTCACTTTGCGACCAGCTCAACTCCGCCTTGGCCGCCCACGGCTGGGGCGCCGTCTACGGAACGGTGGAATAAGCCTAGTCATTTAAGAACGTCCCCAATGACTAAAACGCTGCCTGTGATGGTATTCACAGGCAGCGTTTTCAAACTTGTATGTGCCCCTACTCGTCCTTGGGCGCGGGATGCTTGCAGACCACGCTCATGTAGATCATGCCGAGCACGGCTGCGGTGACCGAACCGGCGAGAATAGCGGCCTTGGCTGCAAGAACCTCAAACTGGGCCGTCGGGAAGGCAAGGCCGCTGATGAGAATCGACATGGTAAAGCCGATACCGCCCAGAATGCCCACGCCGGCAATCATGTGCCAGTTGACATTGTGCGGCAGCTCGCAGGCCTTAAGCTTAACCAGGGCAAACGTCATACCAAAGATGCCGATCGGCTTGCCCAGCAGCATGCCAAAGTACACGCCGAGCGTCACCGGATCGGTGAGCAGCGTGCTCATGTCCACGCCCACTAAGCGAACCTGAGCGTTTACGAACGCAAAGATCGGCAGGATCACAAAGTTGACCGGCGTGGAGATCAGACGCTCCATACGGATAAGCGGCGGGGTCACGCGGTGCATGACGCGCTCGACCTTGGTAGTCGAGACGGTAAAGTCATGCTGGCCCAGGATGTGTGCCTCGTCGTCGTAGCGGTCATCGAGCAGCGGCAGGCACTCGCCCAGCCAATCGGTGAGACTATCGAGCTTGACGCCGCACTTGGCCGGAATGGTGAAGGCCAGGATGACGCCAGCAAGCGTGGCATGTACGCCGCTCTTGAACATGCAGAACCACAACAGCAGCCCCAGTACCGAATACGGGGCAAGGCGGTAATGCTGCGTCTTGTTGAGCCACACGAGCGCGCAGGTCACAAGCGCGGCGGCGCCCAACCAAAACGGATTGGGGCTCTGACCGTAGAAGATGGCGATGGCGGCGATGGAGATCAGGTCGTCGGCGATAGCGAGCGTCGAGAAGAACACGCGCACGCCGTTGGGAACGCGGTTGCCCAAAAGCGACAGCACGCCCAGCGCAAAGGCAATATCGGTTGCCATGGGGATGGCCCAACCGTTGCGGGCGCCGGCATGGTTAAAGATCAGGTAGATGCAGGCGGGAACGACGACGCCGCCCACCGCCGCCAACATGGGAAGCATGGCCTGACGCGGATTCTTGAGCTCGCCGACCGTCATCTCGTACTTAAGCTCAATGCCCACCAACAAAAAGAAAATCGCCATGAGGAAGTCGTTGACGAAAAGCTCAACGGTGAGACCAGCCGTAAGGTTGCCCAGACCCACATACAGCGGGGTCTCCAAAAAGTGATGGATGGCCTCGTAGGCATCGGTATTGGCGCAGATGACGGCGGCGATGGCGGCGATCACCATGACGGCGGCAGAAATGGTGCCGTTCTCGGCAATGCGCTCCCAGATGTCGTGACGTTCAAAGCGCTTGCGCTCACGAACATTGAACAGCTGCTCAGTTGCTGCCATGGGCGGCTCCTTTCACGGGAAAGCTCCCGTCTTAAAAAAGCACGGCCCGCCCAGATGGCGGCGCCGCGCTCTAACGTATTACGCTTGCATCTAGCCTACCCTGCGCGACAAGCGCGCAAGCGCGGCCGAAAAGCGGAACCACAGGTTGAACATTATTTGCTCAACGGCACAGGCACGCCTGTCCAAGAGACGACGCGGCGACGTGCACAAAAAACGACCGGAGCGCGGGGCGTCCGCGATCCGGTCGGGGCGTTTGGTCAACTAAACCTAGCAGGCGGCCATGATGGGGGCAGCGACCTGCTTCTTACGGGAGAGGACGCCCGGCATCCAGACGCCGTCGTGCTCGTCGGCAATGCCCAGGCCCTTCTGAGCAGCCTCGGTCTCGCCCTCGAGCAGGACCTGCGAGCCCTCCTCCATGATGTCGGTGATGCACAGGACAATGCCGTCGGCGCCCTTCTCGGCGGCGTAGGCGCGCATGGCCTCGCGGATCTCGTCGATCATGCCGAGTGCGCGGCTCTTGTCGACGGTCTCGTACTGGCCAATGAGCAGCTTCTTGCCAGCGGGCTCGAACATCTTGATGTCGTTGCCGACCATCTCGGCTGCAGTGAAGGAGCCGGACGGACGGGTGAGGAAGACCTCCATGCCAAACTTGACCGGGTCGACGCCCACCTGCTCGCCGAGCTTGGCGGCGACGGCGCGGTCGACATCGGTGGTGGTGGGGCTCTTGAGCATGAGCGTGTCGGTCATCATGGCCGAGAGCAGCAGCTTAGCCTGGACGTCGGAAAGCTCAACGCCGAGCACGCCGGCGAGCTTGGTGACGATGGTGCAGCTGGAGCCCCAGGGCAGGCAGATGTAGTGCAGCGGGCCGGCGGTCTCGAAGTCGCCGATGCGGTGATGATCGACAACGCCAAAGACCGTGGCGTCCTTAAGGCCGGCGACAGACTGGGCGGACTCGTTGTGGTCGGTGAGGACGACGAGCTGGCCGGCCTCGACGGACTCGATCACGCGGGGCTCGGCAATGCCGGCGTCGGCAAGCAGCTTGGCGGACTCGGCCGGAAGCTGACCAAGGGCGCAGGCCTCGTAGGTGTTGCCGGCATACTCAACCTGGTTGAGCAGCTGGGACAGGACGACGGCGCTCATGATGGCGTCGTTATCGGGGTTCTGGTGACCAAAGACAAGAACGTTTGCCATGGATATCCTCCACTTGATATGTGTACTTGGACGTAGCTATGGTAGCACGCTGACGCCGAACCCTTGGGCACGGAAGGGCCGCGGCACAATTTGGAGCAGGCGTTGGAGCAAAGTCTATCCCTTTCGCACCATGTTGGTGCAAAGTAACCTGGCCTCCTTGCACTAGCTATTTGCCGGCGGCGCGCAGGGCTACGTAGGCGGCACCGATGATGCCGGCGTCGTTGCCGAGCGAGGCGACCTTAATGGGCGTCTCGCGCGAGGCAGAAAGCGCGTACTGCTTAAAGTGCTCGCGGGCCTTGTCGAGGTAGACATCGGCCGAGGCGGATGCGCCGCCGCCGATCAGGAACATCTCGGGGTCGACCACGTTGGCGATAAGCGCCAGAGCGCGACCGAGATAATCGGCCATGGTATCGACCGCGGCCAGCGCGAGCTTGTCACCCTCGCGGCAGGCCTGGAACACGTCCTTGGAATCGGAGGGGCCGGTGAGCTCGATGGGCTCGACGCCCGCCTTCTCGCACTCGGCAAGGTAGTTGCTCACCACGCCGGTGGCGCTGGAATACTGTTCCAGGTGGCCATGGCCGCCGCAGCCGCAGGTGCGCTCCTCGGCAGGATTCAGGCACATGTGGCCGATCTCGCCGCCGGCGCCCACGACGCCCGACACCACATCGCCGTTGACGATAACGCCGCCGCCCACGCCGGTACCGATGGTGACCATCACGACGTTCTGCACGCCCTTGGCAGAGCCGAGCCAGGCCTCGCCCATGGCAGCGGCGTTGGCATCGTTTTCGTACTTAACGACCGCGTCGGGGCAGTGCTCCTGAATGGCGATCCTCAGCTCGGGCAGGTTAATGGCAATGTTGGCCTTAACCTTGGCGTCGCCCGAAGCCGGGATGGGACACGGAACGGCCAGGCCAATGCCCGCCACAAAGGCGCGCGGAATCTGCGCCTTGGCGACCACCTGGTCAATAGCCTCGGTCACCGCGGCAAAGCCCGCAGCGTCAACGATGGGAGGCGTGGGCACGCTGGCCTTGGCAAGCAGGTTGCCGTCCTCGTCGAACAGGCCCTCCTTAACCGAAGTGCCGCCAACGTCGATGCCGATGTAGTACTGCTTAGGTTCCATGGGAGCCCACCTTTCTCGTTTAAACATTGCCTGTATGGTACCGCTCCCCAGGCAAAAACCTGTCAAAAAGGGACAGGTTTGTTTTGGCAGGTTTTATCTGGGAAAACGCAAGGCATGAGATTTGGTTCGCTGGGCGGCAAAACGGCCCAACCCCATCTTCGAGCCGATCAATTTGCTCAATACCACATTATTCGAATGCATATTCATTTAGAGCGCTCTAGTTGATATAGAAAAGCGTTTTTTGATTATATCTTTCTCGAACTTTTCAAAAACGCAATAGGGATGCTTAGGCGTGGACTATACTTTCGTTTGTACTCAATCAAGCCGGAAAGGAGGTTCCATGATTCCCAAATACGAGGCAATAGCTGCAGATATCCGTCGAAGCATCGAGGACGGCGCTCTAAAGCCGGGCGACAAGCTGCCCACCGTCGTTGAGTTCTGCGAGCTCTATAGCGTTTCCAAAATCACCGTCAAACGAGCTATTGAGCAGATTACCGATGAAGGTCTTGTTACCAGCCGGCGCGGATCGGGCACCTACGTTAAGGACACGGCGGGGCTTCCCGGCCAGGCGTTTTTCCAGGGCAAGAACAATCGCTCCCAGGGCTTTTCGTATGAGCACCGCGGGGAGAAGGTGACCTCGGTGGTCTACGATTTCTCGATTGTCAATCCGCCAGCAGACGTCGCTGCCCAGCTGGGAATTGCCGAGGACGACTTTGCCTATCACATCGTGCGCGTGCGCCAGGTCGACGAGAAGCCCATCGTTATCGAGTACACCTACATGCCCCTCGAGCTGATTCCGGGCCTTAAAAAGAAAGACCTGTATGGATCGGTCTACAGCTTCATCCGCAAGCAATGCGGGCTGAAGATTTCGAGCTTCCACCGCACCATTCGCGCCGTAGCGGCAACCGAGGAAGAGGCTGAGCGCCTGGACACCAAACCCGGCTCTCCCCTGCTCGAGCTCAACCAGATTGGCTTTTTGGATAGCGGCACCGCCTTTGAGCATTCGATCTCGCGCAACGTTGGTGACCGCTTTGAGCTGCACAACGTAACGTTGGCATAGGTTTTTGTAGTCATGCGGGCGCTCGTTACGGCTCGTTTAGAGTGGGCGGCCGCGCAACACCATGGGGGTATGAACATGTCCGATTTGATTAAACTGACGCCGATCTTTCACGAGAAGATCTGGGGCGGCCGCCAGCTCGAAACCGTATTTGGTTATGACATTCCCGAGGGTCCCATCGGT
Source organism: Collinsella sp. AF04-24 (assembly GCF_003465685.1). Lineage (NCBI taxonomy): Bacteria > Bacillati > Actinomycetota > Coriobacteriia > Coriobacteriales > Coriobacteriaceae > Collinsella > Collinsella sp. AF04-24. Next base: position 40,418 of record NZ_QSBK01000013.1, on the reverse strand, counting down.
GAGTGCTGGGCCATCTCGGCACACCCCAACGGCGACTGCCAGATCGCTGAGGGCCCGTACGCCGGTCACACGCTGTCATGGCTGTGGGCCGAGCACCGCGAGCTCTTTGGCAACTGCGAGGGCAAGGAGTTCCCGCTGCTCATTAAGATTCTAGACGCCAAGGACGACCTTTCGATCCAGATCCATCCCAATGACGAGTACGCCGCCGAGCACGAGAACGGCAGCCTGGGCAAAACCGAGTGCTGGTATGTACTGGACTGCGAGCCCGGCGCCACGATCATCGTCGGACAGCGCGCGCACGACCGCGCCGAGGCCGCGCGTATGATCGAGGACGGCCGCTGGGACGACATGCTCAACGTGCTGCCGATTCACAAGGGCGACTTTTTCCAGATTGATTCCGGTACCGTCCACGCCATCAAGACCGGCACGCTCATTTTGGAGACGCAGCAGTCGAGCGACGTGACGTATCGCCTGTACGACTACGACCGTCCCGGCACCGACGGCAAACTGCGTCCCCTGCACATTGAGCAGAGCCTCGACTGCATCGACTTTGATGCTCAAGCTCCGACCGACGGCACGGTGACCGCGCCCGAGGTCGACGGCGTGACCAAGCTCGAGTCTAACTCCTGCTACACCGTCGATCGCGTGCGTGTCGACGGCAGCAAGACCCTCGACCAGCGCTGGCCCTTCATGTGTCTGTCGGTCATCGACGGCGAAGGCACCGTCTGCGGCGACCCCGTCCACAAGGGAAGCCACCTGCTAGCCCCGAGCACCGTCAGCTCCATCGACCTCGAAGGCAAAATGGAATTGATCATCAGCCACCTCTAGGTCGCAACAACAACCAAAACGAAACAAGGGGCTCCCCCGCTCATCAAACGGGAGAGCCCCTACTCACATCTATTTATCAGCCCACCCGGCTCTCCAGACCAAAAAACGAACGAGCAAAGCGACGTTCGCAAGCGGCGTTATCAAAGGACCTGGGAGGGCGTATGGGGCAACATCGATCGCGAGTTCCGCACGCAAAGGAGAGCACTTAATGTGCTCTCCGTCTTGCGCAGGACTGCCCGAGCAGGCGATGTTGCCCTATACGCCCTCCCAGGTCCGCCGGGATTACGACAGCTTGACGATCGGTGCAAAACCTTTCATGAGCTTTTTAGTCTGGCCGGTTTTTTCGAATTGAACCTCGATCATGTCTCCGGCGACCGAGATCACGGTACCGGTGCCAAAGGTCTTGTGGCTCACGGTATCGCCCGCGGCAAAGTCCTGCGACGCGCTGGCGCGATCGACCTTGCGCTCCACCGTCGGCGACACCTTGAACGACGGCTTTTTAGCTCGCGGCGCGCCCGAACCAAAGGTCGAGGCAACACGGCCGGCGTCGGGCGAAACCCCGCGATGGCGCTCGGTGCCATAGGTGCTGCCACCAAAGAAATCGTCGAAGCTCGATCCGCCGCGCGAACCGGAACCGCCGGTCGAGCGCGTATGCGAACCGAACACCTTGCCGCCATACATATCCGAGCCCATGCCCGAGCCAAAGGTGCCGTGACGGTCGCCGCGCTTCTCCCAGCCCGTGCCCTCAAAACCGGCAGAACCGATACCGCTAAACTCGATATCCTCAAACGGAATCTCGTTGAGGAAGCGAGAGCGCGGGTTGGCAGAGGTCGAGCCGTAGGTGCGACGCGTGGCCGCATAGGTCAGGAACAGGCGCTTACGGGCACGCGTGATGGCAACGTAGGCCAGGCGACGCTCCTCCTCGAGCTTGCCCGGGTCATCGCTGCCGCCAAAGTCGTGCACGTGCGGGAAGATACCCTCCTCCATGCCGGCCACGAACACCGCCGGGAACTCCAGGCCCTTGGCGGAGTGGATGGTCATCATGGTAATGGCATGCGTCTCGCCGGCCAGGGAATCCAGGTCGGAGCGCAGGGCCAGCCACTCCATGAGTGCCGGCAGTGCCTTACAGGTGAGCGGACCGTAGGTGCGCTCGATCTCGTCGGCATGCACGGCGCCCGCCGGTAGCTCTGTTGGCACGGCATACGCGTTGCCCGCGATGGCGGCGGCCAGGGCATCCTGCGGCGAGAGCGCCGGGGCGGCTAGGCTATCGAGCGGATTGGAGCCCGCGGCGTCACGAGCGCCGACAAGTGCCTCAAACGAGGATGCCGGAGCGGACGGCCCCGGCTCGGACGCGGGCGCACTCACCACGACGGACTCGGACTCGGCGACGGACGGCACGTCGGCAACACCGGCCGCGCGCAGCTCTTCTAGACTCTCGAGCGTACCCTCGATATCCTCGTGCGTCTCCTCAAATTCGGCGGCGACGCCCAGGAATTCCTGGATGTTCTCGGCGCGGCTCTCGGACTCCATGGTGCCCTCGGCGCGAAACGCCTGCAGCAGGCCCGTCTTATCGACAATCATCTCGACGACATCCTTGAGCTCGCCGTCCATGCGGCGGCCCTCGCGCACCAGCGCCACAAAACTCGACAGACCGTTGCGCACCTTGGCACTAAACATGCCCGTCTCGGCTGTTGCGATCTCGCAGGCCTGGAAGAACGAGCAGCGGTTGTCGCGCGCCAGCTGCTCGATCTTTTGGATCGAGGTGGAGCCGATGCCGCGGCGCGGCGTGTTGATGACGCGCTTGACGCTCATCTCGTCGGCCGGGTTCACGATCATCTTGAGATAGGCCATGACGTCGCGAATCTCGGCGCGGTCGAAGAATCGCGTGCCGCCGACGATCTTGTAGGGCACGCCCGCGCGCAGGAACATATCTTCGAGGATACGCGACTGGGCGTTGGTGCGGTAGAACACGGCGATATCGTCGTAGCTCGTACCCTTGGCATGCAGCTTTTCGATCTCGCCGGCAATCCAGCGACCTTCGTCGCGCTCGTCGCTTGCCTGGAAAGCCTGAATCTTCTCGCCATCGCCCTCGGCCGTAAACAGGCGCTTGTCCTTGCGCTGCGAGTTGTGGCGAACAACGGCATTGGCGGCGCTCAGGATGTGACCCGTGGAGCGATAGTTCTGCTCCAACTTGACGGTCTTGCAGTTTTTAAAGTCCTGCTCAAAGTCCAGGATGTTGGTGATGTCGGCGCCACGCCAGCTATAAATGGACTGGTCGTCGTCGCCCACGACCATGAGGTTTTGGTACTTGGCGGCCAGCAGGTTGGCGATTTCGTACTGGACGTGGTTGGTGTCCTGATATTCGTCGACGCTAATGTAGCGGAAGCGCTCTTGGTACTTGTCGAGCACCTCGGGGCGGGTGCGCAGTAGCTCGAGCGTGCGCACGAGCAGGTCGTCGAAGTCCATCGCGTTGGCGGCGCGCAGGCGGCGCTCCAGCTCCAGGTAGACTTGCGCGGCCTTTTTGTCGTTGGGGCTATCGGCGCTCTTGAGCATGTCCTCGGGCCCGATCATGGCGTTTTTAGCAGAGCTGATCTTGCTGCGGATCATGTTGATGGGGAACTGCTTTTGCTCGATGCCGAGCGCCTGCATAATGTCGCGCACCATGCGCTTTGAGTCGTCGTCATCGTAGATGGTGAACTGGCCGGTGTAGCCCAGCAGGTCGGCGTCCTCGCGCAGCATGCGCACGCACATGGCATGGAAGGTGCACACCCACATGCCACGGGTGCCGCTGGGAATGAGTGCCGCCAGACGCTCGCGCATCTCGGCCGCAGCCTTGTTGGTAAACGTGATGGCAAGAACCTGCCAAGGCTTAACACCCAGGTCGCCGAGCATATGTGCGATGCGGAAGGTCAAGACGCGGGTCTTGCCCGAGCCGGCGCCGGCGAGCACCAGCAACGGGCCCTCGGTGGACAGGACCGCCTCGCGCTGGGCGGGATTAAGGCTGTCGATGTCGACGAGCGGCTTGGCGGGCTTGGGCGCCGGCGCGGGAGCGTCGTAGATGTCGAGCGGAACGAGCTCGGGCTCCGGCGCAGCGGGGGCGGTGTATGCATCGAGCGGCACGGGTTCCGGCGCGGGCGGCACGGGCGCGGCAGTGTTCTTTTCCCAGGGCAGGGGCTGGGTCATGGGCGACTCCTCATCTGACGGACGGCGCGCCTGCGGGCAGCGCCATAGTTTGAGCCGTACCAGTATACCGAGCCGCGCGGACACCGACGCAAATCACACCACGACTCCGTGCGCCACCATCGGACCCACCCCATCGCCCAAAAAAGAGGGCAGCATAGACCTTTTGGTCATGCCACCCTCTTTGAATGACAAGCTGTCGCTCTGGCCGCCGCGCAGCGTCGACTAAGTTAGAGGCCGAGCATGGGCTCCAGAACGAAGAAGTATGCGAGCACTACGATGCCCAGGATGATGCGGTAAACACCGAAGCACTTAAAGTCGTGACGGCGGACGAAGCCCATGAGCCACTTGATGGCGATGAGCGAAACCACAAAGGCAACAACGCAGCCCACGCCCAAGATGGCGATCTCGTTGGTGCCGAACGTGCCGCCCTTGATGAAGTACTTGACCAGCTTGAGCGCACTCGCGCCAAACATGACAGGGATGGCCAGGAAGAACGTGAACTTAGACGCCACCGAGCGCGTGCAGCCCAGCAGCAGGCCGCCGATGATGGTAGAACCGGAGCGAGACGTACCAGGCACCAGCGAAAGCACCTGGAAGCAGCCGATACCCAGCGCAGTCTTCCAGCTGAGGTCCTCGAGCGTGGCGATGGAACCAAAGTCCAGATTCTCGTCATCGTCCTCATCCTCAGCGGTAGCCGTGGGGGGCGCCGCAAAGTGCGCACCGGCGGGACGTCCACCCGACACCACAGCACGCGAACCAAACGAACCGGCAACGGCCATTTCCTCGCGCTTGCTCGCGCGCCAGTTCTCGATCACGATAAACAGCACGCCGTACACAATGAGCGCCAGCGCCACGACGGGAGCGTTGTAGAAATGCTCCTCCATCCAGTCGTTGAGCGGCAGGCCGATCGCCGCCGCAGGAATGCAACCGAGCACAATCTTGCCCCACAGCACCCAGGTGTCGCGACGGCCCTCCTTGCCCTTGCTGGGCGAGAACGGGTTGAGCTCGTGGAAAAACAGCACGCAGACGGCCAGAATGGCGCCGAGCTGAATCACGACCAGGAACATATTCCAGAACGTCTCGCTCACGTTCATCTTGACGAACTCGTCCACCAAGATCATGTGACCCGTCGACGAAACGGGCAGCCATTCGGTGATGCCCTCGACCAGGCCCATGAAGGCAGATTTTAGAAGCTCGATAATATCCAAAGGGACCCCCTCGTTAGACACCCGCCGGTAGATGTTCTGCGGACGATGCGGGCGATGTCCCATTATCAACCGTTGGCGGTGCGACCGCGCCTACCCTTACCAAAAAACTCGCCCGTTCACAGAATTGCGAGCAGTTAAACCCAAATCCTTGGGTATAACTGCAGCAAGATAAAGTGTCCGGCGGTCAACGCACCCGCGCCCGCCCGACGCACGAGCCCCGCGCCCGTGCGATAGACCAAGGAGGAAACCATGAACGAGGGCTACACCAAGGTATTTGTTTCACTCGACGGTACTGAGCAGCAGGATTTTGTGCTCGCACGCGCCATCAAGGTCGCCGCGAACAACGGCGCCAAGCTGATTATCGGCCACGTTATCGATTCCACGGCACTCGAGAGCGCCGGTTCCTATCCGGTCGATCTGGTCAACGGCTTAGAGGAGGCATTTAAGAACTCCATCGAAAAGCAGCTCGAAGAGGCCAAGGCCAATCCCGATATTCCCGAGGTCGAGGTCATGATACGCGCCGGTCGTATTCGCGAGACGCTCAAAGACGAGATGCTCGACGTGGTCAAGCCCGACCTGGTGCTCTGCGGCGCTCGCGGCCTGTCCTCGATCAAGTATGCGCTTCTGGGTTCGATTTCGACGTTCCTGCTGCGCAATACCGACTGCGACATTTTGGTCGTAAAGTAGCGTTGCTCCCACCGGCCGCGGGGCCTGCGGGGTTTCCACGGGCACGTCCTCGCCGCGTTGCGGCTGCGGGATGTGCCCTTAGGAAACCCCTCCCGGCCTCGCGGCCTTCGCAGCCTTACTTCAGCGAGTTGGCTGATAAAAGATGGCGTGCCGCCCCGTTTGGGGCGGCACGTTTTGT
>NZ_QSBK01000013.1:0-34324 GCF_003465685.1 Collinsella sp. AF04-24 | reverse complement strand
GTGCCGCCCCGTTTGGGGCGGCACGTTTTGTTTGGGCTGCACGTTTTTGTTTTGGGAGATCCATTTGAGCCTCATAGTTATGTTCACGTTCGGGAACATAACGCCAGTTGCCTTAGCTAAGTTCACGTTCGGGAACATAGCCGTCCGCAGCGCAAGACGGCCCGGCTACTCAAAGCATTGGAACTTGTTCGTCGAGAAGGCGAACGTTACGACAAAGCCTTCGCCGGAGTCGGATGCCGCCGTGACGTCGATGCCCATCTTGGAGCATAGGCGCGCCACCAGGTAGAGGCCGATGCCCGTTGCGCGCTTGGTGGTGCGGCCGTTGTCGCCGGTAAAGCCCTTCTCGAACACGCGTGGCAGGTCTGCCGCACACACGCCGCAGCCGTTGTCCGCAACGGTGAGCTCGATGCGCTCGCTCGCCAGGCCCTCGTCCAGTAACGCGCCCGAAAACACGATCTTCGCGCCGTCCTCGCGCGCATATTTAATGCTGTTCTGAATGAGCTGGCCCAGGATAAACTCGAGCCATTTTTCGTCGGTAAAGACCTCGAAGTCGAGGTTCTCGCACACCGGAGCCACGTGCGCCGCAATGAGCTCGCGCGCGTTGGCCTTAATCGCACCCGTCACCAAGGTCTTAAGGTCCCAGCGGCGAATCAGGTAGTCGCGCTCCACGACTTCCGAGCGCGCGTAGTACAGCGCCTGGTCGATATAGCGTTCCACGCGAGCCAACTCGCGACCCAGGTCATCGACACGTGTTGGGTCATCTGCGCCGCCGTCGAGGTTTTCCAGAATCAGGTGAGCCGCCGCCAGGGGCAGCTTGGCCTCGTGGACCCAGCTCTCGATATAGTCGCGATAGTCTTCGGTCTGACGCCGGCCCTCGGCAACCTCGTCGCAGGCGGCTTTGCCCACCCGGCACAGGACCTCGTACTCGAGCTCGCCCTCGGCATAGGTTGGGCATTGCACCATCTCCTGCACCCATGCGGGACTCTCGAGCTCCTCTGCCGCGCGCTCCAACTGACGCAGAAAACGGCGACGGCGAGCGTACTCGATCACGATGCCGAGCATACCGAAGATAAAGGACACGCCAACCGCCACGACCACGATAGAAACGGGTGCGCCGGCGACCGTCAGCACAAAGCAGCTCAGCAGCACGCCGCACGTCCACACGGCGACGGGAAGCAGTGCATCTTTAAAGAACTTGCCAAACGACATAGCCGGCCCCTAGACCGAATAGCCTTGGCCGCGATGCGTCGTCAAATACCCCTTGATGCCGATTTTTTCGAGCGTGGTGCGCAGGCGGTTGATGTTGACGGTGAGCGTATTGTCGTCCACGAAGGCGTCGGAGTCCCACAGGTCCTGCATGATGGCCGAGCGCGAGACGATCTTGCCCGCGCGGCTCAGGAGCAGCGAGAGAATGCGCAGTTCATTTTTGGTGAGCTCGGTGCTGTCGCCGGTCGCCGTGTTGGTGACCATAGAGCGGGCGAGGTCGAGCTCCAGCCCCTTGTGGACGAGCGTGCTGCGCTCGCCTGACGCCGCGGTGCGACGCAGCAGTGCGTTGATGCGCGCCACGAGCACGCGCGCGCTATAGGGCTTGGGAACAAAGTCGTCCGCGCCGAGCGTCATGGCCATGACCTCGTCGATCTCGGTCGTGCGCGAGGTGAGGACGATGATGGGGACCTCGGATTCGCGGCGAACCTCGTGGCAGATATGCTGGCCGTCCTTGACGGGAAGCGTGAGGTCGAGCAGCACCAGGTCGGGCGCGGCGGCGAGAATATCGCGCGAGACATGCTCGAACGATTCGCAGGCCTCGATTTCAAACCCGGCGCGGGCAAGGATGTCGACAAGCTCACGACTAATGGGCTCGTCGTCCTCAACGATATAGATTAGCGCCATGGATTCCGCTCCCCTCTTGATTGTCTTGCCACCATTATGGCTGCGAAACTGCAGGTGCGCGCCACGCACGTCGCCAAGGTGACAGAACTGTTCGCGAGCGGGGGCGTTTTGTCCGCCTCGCACTCGCAGCGGTGGCGGGAACCAAAATGATTCTTTAATCCCCGTCCCAGAATAATCATTTAGCGGCGGGCGCGAAGCTTTTCGTAGCCGTCGGCAAAGAAGGCGACCGTCGCGGCATCAGACTCGGCGGCGTCGGCGTCGGTGGCAGGCACCACGCCGTGCTCGTCGCTTACCAGGAACAAGGCGCCCTTGAGCTGTGCGGGAATGTCCACGCGCGTGACCGGGATGCCCTTGGTCTGGGCCAGCTGCTCTATGAGCGTCGCCGTGCCACACAGGCACTCGTCCGCCGGCGCCACAAAGGCCAGCTCGCCGTTGCTGACGGCAGCGAGCAGCTCGGGCGCCACGCCGGTTTCGTCGGCCTCGGAGCGGGCCTCGGCGGAGCGGGCACGCAGCGCCTTGGCCGAAGTATCGGCCAGCGGCGCGTACTCACCCACCGTCATGGCGGCATTGCCGTTAACGTCGATCACCAGCATGAGCACGCCGTCGTGCGCGGTGTAATCGCCCTCGGCAAGCGACCACTCAACGTGCTGCTTAGCCCAGCTGAGCATGTTATGGGTAAGCGGTTCGCCCTGCACCAGACGCTCGGACAGCGCGCGGATGTGACGGTTGAGCATGGGCACCTTTTTGGTGGACATGCGCCAGCGGCAGATAAGCGCGGGCTTGTCGAGCGTGAACTTCTCGACCGCCTCTTGATTGGCGCAAAAGTCCTCGTACGCACGCTGATCCTCGGCATTGCCAAACAACTCGGCATCATCAATCTGGGGCATGGTTGTACCTTTCGTGTTAGTCATTCCGTCCTCTTATACCAAAAAGACGGCCCTCCAAACGGAGCGACCGTCTTTTGCAGAGATTATTTTGACGATATGGTCAGGCGACCGATCAGCTTAATGGGATAGAACAACATCCCATTAAGGGTTTTCCAAGTGCCCGAGATTGCCCCGAAAGAGGAGCGCCGCGTACTAAATGTACGCAAGCGACGGTTTGAGGGGCAAGGTCGGGTGCTTGGGAAAGCCCTAGTGCCTAAAATGCCTGGCACCTGTGAACACCATCGCGATGCCGTGCTCGTTGCAGGCCTGGATGCTCTCGTCATCGCGCTTGGAGCCGCCGGGCTGGATGATGCAGGTCACGCCGTGTGCGGCAAGCACGTCGACGTTGTCGCGGAACGGGAAGAACGCGTCACTTGCGCAGGCAAAGCCGCCCTTCTCCACGCCTTCGCGCTCGCAAAAGTCCTCGGCGCGTTCGCAGGCGAGCAGTGCGGAGTCAACGCGGTTGGGCTGACCCGGGCCCATGCCAATGCCGGCCTTGCCCTTGGAGACCAGGATGGCGTTGGACTTAACGCCCTTGCAGACCTTCCAGGCAAACTCGAGCTCGGCCATCTCAGCGTCGGTGGGCTTGCGGTCGGTGGGGAACGTAAAGGTCGCGGGATCCTCGGTCACGTGGTCGACCTCCTGCACCAGCATGCCGCCGTCGATGGAGCGCAGCTCCACCTGGGCACCGTGGTCCACGCCGCCGGTAGCCAGCACGCGCAGGTTGGGGCGCTTGGCCATGCGCTCGAGCGCCCCATCGGTGTAGCTCGGGGCGATGATGACCTCGACGAACTGCTTGTTCTGGTCGGCGAAGTGCTCAACCAGCTCAAAGGGAACCTCGCGGTTGCAGGCGATGATGCCGCCGAAGGCGCTCTTGGGATCGCAGGCGAAAGCGCGGTCGTAGGCGGCCGTGATGTCCTCGGCAACGGCGGAACCGCAGGGGTTCTGATGCTTGAGGATCACGCAGGCCGGCTCGTCGAACTCGCGGACCAGGTTCCAGGCGGCATCGGCGTCCAGATAGTTGTTGTAGCTGAGCGGCTTGCCCTGGATCTGCTCGGAGCCCACAAGCGGGAACTGAGAGCTCGCGGTGTTCTCGCAGCCCTCGGCAAAGCGGTAGACCGTAGCCTTTTGCTGAGGATTCTCACCATAGCGCAGGTCGTCGACCTTCTCCAGCGAAATCTCGAGCTTGGCAGAGGTGTCCGCCACGTCGCTTGCCTGGGCGGCAAGCCAACGGGAGATAGCCGTGTCGTAGGCGGCGGTGGTCTGGTAGACCTTCACCTGCAGGCGACGACGGGTGGAAAGCGTGGTGCAGCCACCGGTCTCGCGCATCTCGGCCAGGACGGCATCATAGTCGGCCGGGTCGGAGATGACGGTAACGCTCGCGGCGTTCTTGGCGGCAGAGCGCAACATGGAGGGGCCACCGATGTCGATGTGCTCGATGGCATCCGCAAAGGTGACCTCGGGGTTGGCGACGGTCTTCTCGAACTCGTACAGGTTGACGACGACCAGGTCGATCAGCTTAATGCCGTGCTGGGCGGCCTCCTGCATGTGCTGCTCGGAATCGCGGCGGGCCAGCAGCGCGCCGTGAACCTTGGGGTGTAGGGTCTTAACGCGGCCGTCCATCATCTCGGGATAGCCCGTGAACTCCTCGATGGGGGTTACGGGAACGCCCGCGTCCTCGATGGCACGAGCCGTGCCGCCCGTAGAGATGATCTCGACGCCAAAGTCATCAACCAGCGTCCGTGCGAAATCGACGACACCCGTCTTATCGGTAACCGAGATCAACGCGCGTGCGATCTTCACATCAGATCCCATGCAGTCCTCCTGTCTGGTACGCCGCCGTGCTCTGTGAGTCGGTGATACGTCGATCTGCAGCGCTCGCGCAGCGGCATTGAAAATACTGATTCAATGTAGCGCATCGAGCGCGACGTTGCATCCCGCAACGCACGGCTGTGCAGAAAAAGTTTGCGAGCGGGGGGTTGCAAGAGCGCCGCTGGGCACGGTGAGTTGATGGAACACAGGGGCACCATAATTAGATGCCAATGGCGTGGTAGAACTGTGCTCGATATGTATCCGCAATAGAAAGAGGCACCATGGTCTCGCGGGTTCTCTACCGACCGTTTGATACCGAAGATTTCGACGCCATCGCGCTGATCTTGCAGCAGCTTTGGCACAACAACTCGGATAACGATGAGTACAACCGCCTCGAAGCCGCGTGCGACCTTGCCTACTGCCTTTCGTCGTCGACGTTTTCGCAGGTTGCGGTGATTGACGGTCAGGCGCGTGGCATTTCGCTCGCGCGTGCGGGACAGAGCTCCGGCGCCACCGTTAAGGAACATTGGATGGATACCGAACGCGCGCTGCTATCGCAGATGCGTGAGCTGGAGCCCGATGCCTGCGCCGAGTATCTCTCGTTTGTACGCGCAACCATCCGAACCAACAACCGTCTGCTCGAGAGCAGCCCGTTGCCGCACGACAACGAGGTCACGCTGCTTGCCGTGGATCGCGATGTCCATGGCCTGGGCGTTGGCACGGTTCTGCTCGATGCCGCAGTCTCGCACCTGTCCTCGCTTGGAGCGACGAGGGCGCACCTGTACACCGACTCCAACTGCTCGTGGAAGTTCTACGAGTTGCACGGCTTTAAGCGCACGGCCACGCACCGCGCCAACCGCGAAGAGCGCCGCCACGCCATGCCGCGCGAAAGCTTCCTCTACGAGCTGGACCTAACCGTCTAGGCTCAGCAGCCATACCCAGTCGTTGGGGACGTTCTTAAATGGCTAGTCGCTGGGGACGGTCTTCGTAGGTAGCGCATAAAAAGGGGATGGGCTTTCCCCGACGGCTGTCGAGAAAAGCCCATCCCATAGCTTACGACCGTTAGAACGTTCCGCCGCCGCCTCCGCCGACGCCACCACCGCCGCCGCCCGAGAAGCCGCCGCCTCCGCCGCCGCCCGAGCTATCGGAACTCGAAGCCAGCTCACGGATGCTCTCGTGATACACATCGTTAAACGAATCGAGCGGCGAATCGATGCCGTAATGATGGTAGTACCACCAGTAGCAGGGGTAATTGTCGTAGAAACCGTCGGCCTCGCGCACCTCGGGAGGCACCGCCTCGGCAAGCTGACGCAGGACTTCCTTCGAAACGCCCAGCGCCGCACCCATCACCAGCAGCTTGTTCCACAGCACCAAATCGCCCGGGACGGCTTCCTTTAGGCGCGTGAAGTCCTCGAGCCAATGCTTGAGCGCCTTGCAGCGGGCCACTACCTCGGCACCTTCCGGCGTAAAGCGGCGGAACGTAAGGCCCACGCCAATACCCACCAGCACAATCAGCACCGAGATAACCGCGGCGATAATGTTCGCCTGTGCGCCGTCGGTAAAGAAAATGGATCCCATGGGAACAAAGGCGATCAGAATACCAAGAACCAGGCAGAACACCATTGCGACAATGCCGTCCGAGGCAACATACTCGCTATCGGCCAACTTGCCCTTAACGGTGTTCTGATAGTCCTCGAGCTTGTCGCCCACGGGCGTAGCGTGCTGCTTGACGTAGTGCTGCAGCTCGTCAAACGTGCGCGAGCGATCACCGTTCTCGTCGGGCTTAACGCCGGCAAAGAAGACCTTGAGCACCATGTGGTCAATGCCCTTGGCCGATTTCCAGCCCGCATCACTCACCGTCACGCGATATGTCTGCTCTTCTTTCTCGCGCCCCAACAGACCCTTCTTGGCCTTGGTCACGGTCGCCTGCTCCAGCTTGATCACACGGTCGTCAGTAAGCTTCATGAGCGTGGCAATATATGCCTGATCGGGCACCTCGTTCCAGCTCATGAGGGCCGAAAGCACGGCGGGGTGATCGGCCGAGGGCACATCACGGAAGTACTCGTCCTGGAACAGCGGCTTGGGCTTGCGGCGGCGCAGCTTGAGCACAATGATTGTGCCGGTAAAGGCCACCGCCGCGACAACACTTAGCACGGCAAGTGCAATGGCAATCATACGAGCGTGAGCGCGGCGGGCGTTAGCTTCGTCGGCCCATTCTTTTTCTTCGCTCAGGATCGTTGACATGCGCTCTTCGCCCGAGGCGGCAAGCTGCGGCACCCAGTCGCTGGGGAAGGCGATGCGTGCCTCGGCGAATTCGCCCTGATGCACGCAGGGAATGGTATAGGTGACCATGGGCTCGTCCTCATCGAGTGACACGTCGCCCGTCAGCGGACCGTGGCCCCATGCGCGGAAGTTATCGCCCTTGACGGCAGCCGTCCCGGCAGCGGCATTTGCGAAATACACTTCCATCTCGACGTCATCGGAATCCGCCGACCAGCCGTCACCCACAAATTTCCAGTAAAGCTCGGCGGTATCGGCCCAGTTCATAACCGCACCGGTCATGGAATAACTCACGTAGTAGATTGCGCTGTCGCCGCTCTCGTGGGGGCTGAACACCTTAATCCTTACGCCGTCACCGGCCTGCTCGACCGTGTAGACGCCAGAATCGCCCTTGTTCGCGCTATCGACTTTGTTAAACGCGGTGTCCTCTTCCTCGACACTCAGCACGTCAACGCCCGCCGTGCCGCCCTGCTGGTTGGTGCCCGTATTGATCTCCCAAAACACGCCGTTGATGTCGTCGTCGAAATCAAACTGGCGTCCCTCGACAACGGTCAGCGATCCATCGGCCTCGACCGTGGCACCGATATAGGTTTGGGTCATGGAGTAGCCGTCGGCACGTGCAACGGCGGGTAGCAGCAGCAGCGCGCACGCGACGAGCGCGCAAATGTAAGCAAATCGCGCAAACGGGCAGCGCTGCCGACAGGTCTTGGCAACGGGGGCGTTCATAGGCACATCCTTTGTCTGTGATACCAGTAGCGTCATTGTCCCACGTTTGCGGGTTCATGTGACGAACATCTAGGTCAGCGGAGTATTAAACGGGACGAAAGTCACGCCCGCGACCGGCACCTGGGGACGTTCCTTATCTGCCGGCAATCTGGGACACTCCTTGGCATAGCCCGCTCCGGCATAGATACCACTTCATAGCTCCGTCACAGGTGTAGCGGCTTTGTGTGGGCGCGGCGTGAGCCGATTAAGCCGGCGAGCGAGGGGCATAAAGCAGTTGAGCGAAAACGGTTTGCCCCTTTGCCGTTCGCTTGAGGATCATGTCCCCCTTTTCCGCGGAAACCCCGGCAGTTGCGAAGAGCTGCCGGGGTTTCTGTCGTTTGAGGGGTTGAAGGGGCTGAGCTTGGGGCGGTAATCGAGGTGTTCAGTCGGTGCCCGCCGCGCACAACACGCAGCCTCGGCAACTCGCGAGCATCGACGACGCCCCCTCACCTCACCCCGCGCTATACTCGTCCGCATGGATATCAACGCATGCAACATAGCAACACCCGCCGTGGCCATGTCGACGGCGCCCAACAGCAAGCTCGCCCCCGCCCTCGCGCCGGTCGTGGGCCGCTTTGCCCCGTCGCCCTCGGGCCGCATGCACCTGGGCAACGTGTTCAGCTGCCTGTGCGCGTGGCTTTCGGCCCGCAGCCAGGGCGGCAGCATCGTGTTGCGCATCGAGGACCTGGACGATCGCTGCAAGCGCCCGGAACTTGCCGCCCAATTGATTGACGACCTAGCCTGGCTGGGGCTTGAGTGGGACGAAGGCCCCTACTACCAGCACGATCGCCTGGACTTGTACGAGGACGCCCTGCACCAGCTGCAAGACGCCGGCCTCACCTATCCCTGCTTTTGCACGCGCGCCGAGCTCCACACCGCAAGCGCGCCGCACGCGAGCGACGGCACGCCCATCTACCGCGGCGCCTGCCGAGGCCTTTCTGCCGAGGAGGTTGCCCGCCGCAGCATCCTGCGCGCTCCGGCCACGCGTCTGCGTGTGCCCGACGTCGACGACCTCGCCGGCGACGTGATCGAATTCGTGGACCGCACGTACGAAGCCCAATGCGAGGCACTCGCCACCGAGTGCGGCGACTTTTTGGTGCGCCGCAGCGACGGCGTGTTTGCCTATCAGCTGGCCGTGGTGGTCGACGACGCTGCCATGGGCGTCACCGAGATCGTACGCGGATGCGACCTGCTTGGTTCCACGACGCGCCAGATCTATCTGCAACATCTGCTGGGACTGCCCACACCGCGCTACGCGCACATTCCGCTGCTCATGTCGCCGGACGGCCGCCGCCTTTCCAAGCGCGATTGCGATCTGGACCTGGGCGAGCTCCGCACCCGCTTTGGCACACCCGAGGCACTGTTGGGATGGCTCGCCGGGCAAACAGGCATCGCGCCGGACACCACGCCGCGTACCGCCGAGCAGCTGGTCGAGCACTTTAGCTGGGACGTCATCCGCGCGCATCGGGAGAACATCACTGTAACGGTCGAGTAGCCAGCCACCCCGCCTCTACGCAACATCCCAGGACTGGAGTTCGTCGCCCAAGCGAACGATGCAGTCGTAGAGCACGGTGTGGCGCTCGGCCGGGTTGGCATCCCGATGAAAATGCCCGTAGTACCAGCGCTTGTAGTCCAAGCGATCTTCCAGCTCGTCGAAAAATGCCGTAAGCCGATCGACAGCTGGATAATTCCAGCCAGGTGCCGGATAGAGCGTGGGCGAGAGCATGCGCGTGGAGCAGGTGTGGGTGATCACGTAGTCGACCTTCCAGCCCACGCTATCGAGCTTTGCCCGCGCCTCCTCAAAGTTGCGCTCGCCCGGCAGCTCCTGCGGCCACCAGCTGGAATACGGGATGCGGTATTCCTTGTCCACACTCGTGGCGCCGCCCATGGTAAAGATCGTCGACCCACCGAGCTCAAAAACCTCGCCGCGCGTCAGGCGCCGTATAGGCGAGGTGTCCGACAGGCGTTGCGTCAGTCCACCGTGCCACAACTCCAGGGGGCGCTCCGCCCAGTAATCGAAACGCTCGTGATTGCCGTCGACGAACAGCACGGTATAGGGACGCGATTCCAGCCAGGCGATGTCGGCGCATTCCTCGGCAGAGAAATCCCACGGAAAGCCAAAGTCGCCCGCGACAATCAGATAGTCGTCGCTCGTCAGGCTATCCCCAAGATCCCAGTCGCGCAGCTTTTGCATGTCGAGACCACCGTGGACATCACCCGTCACATAGACCGTCATCGGATCACCACTTCCCTGTAAGTCGCCAGCCCGCATTCTGCACGATCGCTAAGCCAACCGTTCCAGCCCTTCCATCCCTTAGGGCTTACCCCTCGTTCTTCCAACCAAACGGATCAAACACCCAAAAGATCAGATCGAGCACGCCGTCGGTCATCATGGCGCCGGCAAGGGCCATGCAAACGTGCAGAGAGACGGCGCTTCGGAGCACGTCGAACGGCCCCAGAACAGCCAGCAGCGCGACCGCTGCACCGGCAAGGCACAGCGCGAGGCACGGCCCCGCGTCCTCGACGCACTTCTTTGCGAGATGCTTGGTGTTGTCACTCATCGATATCGAACTCCTTAGAGGGTCGTTGTTCAGATACATGCCGCCGCGGCAGAACGGAGCGGCAGGGTTAGTGTCCCATGTCGTGCGGACATCAATGGAGAAACCGCCTGCTCGACCAACCTATGACGCCGTTTTGCACCGGTACCCTATCCCCCGCTATCGAGGTCTAATACTTTTCCCACCGCCACCCAAAAACTCATCCAACATTAATCTTGGCTCAAGAATCGCTTAATCTATAACCTGCACTATAGAGTTCGACCAAGGGCGGGGCGGCACCGCGCAGCGCAGGCCGCCGAACGCAACGCTCGCGCCCGGGCAGATCGTCCGGCGTCGCGCCCATCGAACGAAAGGACAGGTCATGGACGACCTCGAAAAAGTTGAAACCATCCGCACCAAGTGCAACGTGAGCTACACCGATGCCAAGGCCGCGCTCGACGCCGCCGACGGTAACGTCTTGGATGCCATCATTTGGCTCGAGTCGCAGGGCAAGACCCAGACCACGTCGGCGCACGCCGCCACCGAGTCCGCGCCAGTCGATGAGCCCTCGGCCGAGATGGTCGCCGCGCAGGCCGCCTACGAAAAGTCGAGCGAAAAGACCGACTTCTCCAAGAAGATGGACAGCGTGTGGGAGTACCTCAAAAAGCTCTTCCGCCTGAGCCTGGACACCAAGTTTATCGCCACGCGCCGCGATGCGATCATCCTCAACATCCCCATCCTGATCCCCATCGTCGCGCTGTTTGCTTGGGGCGCCACGATATGGCTGATGCTGATTGGCCTGTTCTTTGGCATGCGCTACCGCATCGACAGCGACGGCGACGTGCCCGGCAGCATCAACAACCTTATGAATCACGCCGCCGATGCCGCGGACGACATCAAGCAAAATCTGAACGACGACAAGTAATCGCAGACGGGGGCACGCATGGCACGGATCCTGATCGTAGAGGACGAGGAGAAAATCGCCCGCTTTGTGACGCTCGAGCTGGAGCACGAGGGCTACCAGGTGGAGCACGCCGCCGACGGCCGCACCGCCGTGGACCTGGCACTGGAGCGCGACTACGATCTGATTCTGCTCGATGTGCTGTTGCCGCAGCTCAACGGCATGGAGGTCCTGCGGCGTGTCCGCAAGCACAAGGACGTGCCGGTGATCATGGTCACCGCGCGCGATGCCGTGATGGATAAGGTTGCCGGGCTCGATGCCGGCGCCGACGATTACCTGACCAAGCCGTTTGCGATCGAGGAGCTGTTCGCACGGATTCGCGTGGCGCTGAAGCGCTCGGAGGCCGCGCGGACGGCTTCGGGCGTTGGCGGCGCCGGCGCCAGGGCTGGCGTAGCGAGCGGCACGGCCGCCGGTATCGCCACAATGTCCCCGGCAACCGACACGGCCCAGACCGCTGCCGCGCCCTCCCCCGCCGCGCTTACCGTTGACTCGGTTGCGCTCGACCCCAACCGCCGCGAAGTCACGGTCGGCGGCTCGCCCATCGCACTCACGGCTCGCGAGTTCGACGTCCTCGCCCTGCTTATGGCGCATGCCGGCACCGTGCTCACGCGCGAGCGCATCGCGCACGAAGCGCTGGGCTACGAATACGTGGGCGACACCAACAACGTCGACGTGCACATTGCGCACCTGCGCGCCAAGATCGAAGATGCCGGCAGCGCCCGCATCATCCAGACCGTGCGCGGGGTGGGCTATGTCTGCCGCGCGTAACACCGAGGCCAAGCGCGTCACCTCCATCGCCCGCTCCATCAACTGGGGCTATATGTGGCGCCGCTTGATGAGCTACGTCTGGCTCGATCTGCTGCTGATGGTGATTGCGGCGGCGATCCTCGTCTATGGATACAACCAGACGCTGCCCGACAGCGCGTTTACCGCAGGCTGGATTCCCGGCGCCACCGTTCACGGCATGTCGCTGACGCCCGCGCGCGGCTGGGACCTGACAACGCTCACCTATACCGTCGAGCTTGCGCGCACCAGCAAGACCTTCCCCCTCGCGCAGGACCTCGTCACGCTATGGCCTCTCTACCTTGTCGTTGTGGGTTGGCAGGTCATCAGCGTGCTCAACATGCTCGGCGGCGCGAGGCGCGTGCGCCGCACCATGGCGCCGCTCAACGACCTGGCCTTGCGCGTGGACGAGCTCGGCCGTATGCAGCCCTCCGGCGGCAAGATGGAAACGCTGGAGCAGGCCATCGAGCGCGCAAGTGTCGACTCGCCGAGCGTCACCACCGGCGACGCCGACCTGGCAAGCATCGAGGTCGCGCTCAACCGCCTGCTGCGCCAGATGCAGGAGGCCAAGCTGCAGCAGATGCGCTTTGTCAACGATGCAAGCCACGAGCTGCGCACGCCCATCGCGGTGATTCAGGGCTACGTAAACATGCTCGACCGCTGGGGCAAAGACGACCCGGACGTGCTGGCGGAATCCATCGCGTCCCTCAAGGCCGAAAGCGAGCACATGCAGGAGCTCGTGGAGCAGCTGCTGTTTTTGGCACGCGGCGATGCCGGCCGCACCGTGCTGCGGCGCGCGAATACCAACCTGGCCGCACTGGTCGGCGAGGTATGCGAGGAGTCGCAGATGATCGATACCGAGCACACGTATCGACTGGCCTTTGACGCCGCGCTTGCCAGCGATCCGCGCTGTGACGCGTCCGTCGACGTGGCACTCGTGAAGCAGGCGCTGCGCGTGATCGTGCAAAACGCCGCAAAGTATTCGGACACGGGCACGCCCGTCTCGTTTGACGTAGCGCCGGATGCGGGCGCGGGCACGATCGACATAAGCGTTGAGGACGAGGGCATCGGCATGAACCAGGAATCCGCAGCCCACGCGTTCGAGCGGTTCTACCGCGCCGACAACGCGCGCGATGCCGGCGCGCAGGGCTCGGGTCTGGGGCTTGCTATCGCCAAGTGGATCGTCGATAGCCATGGCGGTGTCATTGGCGTGACCTCGGTCGAGGGTGTCGGCAGCCGCTTTACGATTCGCCTGCCACGGTAGAGGCGTCTCTCACGAATCGAAGGTGAATGTTTTTCCGCGAAGTGAACGACCTATTTTGGACCCCCGAAGCATCCGCACTTTTTGGCGCCAAAACCGCAGGAAAAACCTGACAAAACCGCAGGAAACGGTGCCTCCAAAGTGTCGATACTCCAGGGGTTCGATTTCACTCGTTCACTTCGCGGGAAACCATTCACCTTCGTTTTACGGCAGCCCGTCAGTCACCCTCTCGGCATTAAAAATGGGGCAAGGTCACGTGGCCTTACCCCATTTTTAGTTAGCTATAGCAGCTTGTGCGCTACTCGCGACACAGGTGCACGGCGAAGCCGGCGAACTCGCGCTTAAAGTACACGAGTTTGGTGCCGCCGTCGGGCAGCAGCACGCGCGACTCCTCGTTAACCTCGAGCCCGCGCTCGGCAAACCACTTCTCGGCCGCATCGATGTCGTTGACGGCAAAGCCAATGTGGCCCTTAGCGCCACGACCGTTCTGCTTCATGATCTCGACCAGCGAATCGTTAAAGTACGAAACGGGGGTCTCGATGACGGGCAGGCCCATCATCGTCGAGAACAGCTCCGCGATCTCCAGGGCGTCTGCCGGGTCGGTGGCGTTAATGCCCACATGGGCAACGCGCATGCCGAAGAGCTCGACCGGATTGGCGTTCTGCTCACTCATACAGGCAGCGCCTACTGAGCCATGACGTCGAGAACGGCCTTCTCAGCAGCGACGCGGTTCATGCCGGTCATGAAGGGCACGCCGCTCACGTACGGGCAGGTGAGGCCCTCGGGGGCAACGGTGGTGGCGATCAGCAGGTCAGCGCCCTCGTCGCAGTAATCCTTAGCCTCGGAGATGGCGCACTGCACGATCTCATACTTGCCGGCATAACCGTTGGCGTCGAGCATGGTGGCGACCTTCTGGGCAACGAGCGTGGAAGTAGCAGCGCCAGCACCGCAAGCCAAAACGATCTTCTTCATAGGTAATGTCTCCCTTCATGGTTTACTTTAGGTAAGTGTACCGCAGCGAGCGATGTCGCTCGGCCTCGATGAGCTTTTATGCCAGTTTGCTTGCGCGCTGCGTATAATACATCCAGTACGTGTTGTCATACCGCTCGCTTTATGAGTGACTAAGGACCCTAATATGCCCGATTCCCGCACACTCTGGACCGCCGTCGTTATCATCTGTATCGCCGTGTCGGTGTTCTTTAGCGTCAAAAAACGCACCACGTTTAAACGCCTGCAGCAATTGATGGCCGCCAAGCAGTGGAACGAGTTCGATCGTTTGCTCGACGGCAAACTCACCAGCATGCTGTACCCGCGCTACAACCGCGACTACCTGCGCCTGAACTCCTATCTGCTGCGCGAGGACCACAAGCGCGCCGACGAGATGTTCGATTTGCTGCTGGGACTCAACCTGCCCAAAATGCAGCGCGTCGACCTGGTGATTAAGGCCTTTAACTACTACGTTGGTCAGGAGGACCGCAAAAAGTCCAAGGAGCTCCTGCACGAGATCAAAGGCTTTGAGGGCGGTCAGGCCGAGGCGGTCGCACACGAATGCCAGCTGATGTACGACACGATGATCCTCAAGCGCCACAACGACATTCCCGAGCTGGAGCGCATGCTCGAGGATGTCGGCGACGATCCGGTCAAGCGCTGCCGACTGGAGTACCTGCTGGCCCTGCAGTACCAAAACAAGGGCGACGAGGCAAAGTTCCAAGAGTTCCTCGAGAAGTCGGGCCAACACTCGATGGCCGTCAACGCGTAGCGGACGGCTTGTGCTAGACTTCTAGTCTTACGGGGGCGTGGCGGAATTGGCATACGCAGGGGACTTAAAATCCCTCGCCGCAAGGATTGTGGGTTCGAGTCCCACCGCCCCTACCATGTATTGCCTACGAGCCCGTATCCCTTTGGGATGCGGGCTCGTTTCTTTCGGACGCCGGTGGAGCTCGAACCCGCGAGGGGGGGGCGAGCGTCAAGCGGACGCGCAGCGTCCGTAGCGAGCCGGCGAGGGCGCCGGCAGGCGGCCGAAGCCGGTGCGGATTTGCGCAGCAAATACGCGGACGTCCCACCGCCCCTACCATATGGAACGTTCGAGCCCGTGTCCCCAAGGGATGCGGGCTCGTTTCTTTTTCACGCCGGCGGGGCTCTAAGTTGCGGTGGAATAGTTAAAGGGCGCTGAGGCTCGGGGTCCAGCCGATGGTGGGGGCGGCGCCGTCGAGAGCCTCGTTGATGGTGGCGGCCATGCCGGCAAGTAGGCTGTTCTCGCTTACAGTGAGCGTCTTGTAGCCGCCGACTCGCATGAGCTCGCGAATCACCACGGCGCCTGCCAAGATCACGCCCGCGCGCTTGGGTTGCACGCCCGGCAACGCGGCGATGCCCGCAACATCCAGCGCGGACATGCGCTCGATAGCGGCCGAAACCTGCTCCAGCGAAAGCTCGCGCAGGTGCACAAAGCTCGAATCATACGGCTCCAGCTCGTGAATGAGTGCCACGAGCGTGGTGACGGTACCACCCACCGCGACCAGGCGTTCGGCACGCTCAAAGTCGACAGGCAGACTCTCAAAGTAGCCCGCAAACTGCTCGTTTGCCCAGCCGGCAGCTGCCGCAAGCTCGTCCGTTGACGGCGGCAGTGCCGAGAAAAACCGCTCGGTCACGCGGCGACAACCGATGTCCAGCGAACGCGTTCCCTCCAGCGCAAAGACGCCGCGCTCCGGTGCATAGACGCCCGTCGCGAGCTCCGTGGATCCGCCGCCCGAATCGGCAACAATGATGCGCTCGCCAGCAAAGTCGTGCGCCACGCCAAAAAACGTCAGGCGCGCCTCGACCTCGCCCGGAATCACCTGCGGTTCGAGCCCCAACCCGCGCAGGCCGTCCAGCAGCAGCGCGGCATTGGACGCATCGCGCGCGGCGCTCGTGCACGTGGTGCAGATGCACGCGGCCCCAAAGGCACGGGCCTCGTCCACAAACATGCGACACGCAGCGAGCACGCGCTCAACGGCCGCCTCGCAAAAACGCCCCGTCGCATCCACGCCCTCGCCCAAGTCGGTAATCTCGGTATGCTTGGACGATTCCACGATCGCCCCGCCCTCGACCTGCGCTAACACCAGTCGCGACGACACTGTTCCCAGGTCGATCGCGGCTACCTTATAGCGTTTGCAATCTGCCATTGCAGGCTCCCCTCCGGGCGCTATTTGCCGTTGGACACGACCGTCTGGCCCTCGACACCGTTAAACCCAAACAGCATGTCGAGCGCCTGGATGTACCACGGCGCGTCCTTACCGACGTCTTCGATTTCCTTGGCAACTTCGCTGGCCTTCTTGGCGTTCGACGACTTCTTGCTCGAAGACGAATCCGAATCGTCGTCCAGGCCCTGCACTTCAATTCTCTTCTCGCCGGGCATCACCAGGCCCAAGTCCTCGGATGCCGCGTCCTTAATGCCCTCCTCTGAGAGCAGCTTGTCGACGCTTTTCTGCAGCTCGTCGTTGTACTGCTGGCGAATCTCGACCTGCTTGGCCAAGATATCGCTCGAGCGTTTGGCAACGTAGAGGTCGCGCATGGGAAAGTACAGGCTCACGAGCACCAGGGCGACGACAATACCGATAAACAGCCCTCGCTGAGGACCGTGGGTAAAGTCGTAAATTGCCTTGACCGCTGCGTTGTCGTTGGCGTAGTGCATAAAGTCCGAGCCGGAAAGACGGCTTGAGGGACGGCGCGGCTTGTCGGACGCCTGGGTCGAAGGGCGCGACGCATGCTTGGAACGCGATGGGCGCACCGGACTATCCGAGGAACTATTTGGCTGAGCATTGGGATGCGAAGTCGCCGGCGAGCTATACCTGGAGCGATCAGCACCAGCATAACCAGACCCGCCAAGCTGTGCGGTACGCGCACGACGAGGCGACGGCTCACGCGAACCGGCGGAATAGTACCTGTTGTCGTAAATCTGATCCATGTGCGCCTTGTGCGGTTGAGGTTTGTTTGCGCTAAGTCCTTTAGTTATAGCACGAGCGCCCGCGCCGCCTTCGCCAGCCTTTGCTCGACATAAAAAAGGCGCTGAGCCGTATGGCCCAGCGCCCATAGTTCTTTGCGGCATCCAGCCAAGGCGGGGAGGAACCGAGTCAGCCTCCCCCTCGCCAAATTCGCCCGTTTAGCGAATGTTGTAGAACGCGGCCTTACCGGCGTAGCGCGCGCTGCCCTCGAGCTCGTCCTCGATGCGGATGAGCTGGTTGTACTTGGCAATACGGTCGCTGCGGCACGGGGCGCCCGACTTGATCTGGCCGGCGTTAACACCCACGACCAGGTCAGCGATGGTGGAGTCCTCGGTCTCGCCGGAACGGTGACTCACGATGCAAGCGTAGCCGGCCTCCTTGGCAGTCTCGATAGCCTCGAGCGACTCGGTGAGCGTGCCAATCTGGTTGACCTTGACCAGGATCGCATTGGCGGCGCCCAGCTCGATGCCCTTCTTAAGGCGCTCGGTGTTGGTGACGAACAGGTCGTCGCCTACGAGCTGCACCTTGTTACCAATGCGGCGGGTGAGCTTGACCCAGCCGTCCCAGTCCTCCTCTGCCATACCATCCTCGATGGAGATGATGGGATAGGTGTCGACAAGTTTCTCCCAGTAATCGACCATCTGAGCGCTCGTGTACTCAACGCCCTCGCCCTTGAGCTCGTACATGCCGGTCTCGGCGTTGTAGAACTCGGTGGACGCCGGATCCATGGCGCACATGAAGTCGACGCCGGGCTTAAAACCAGCCTTCTCCACGGCCTTGGTGATGTACTCGAACGGCTCGGCATTGGTTTTGAGGTTGGGCGCGAAACCGCCCTCGTCGCCCACGCCGCCGCCCAGGCCGGCCTCGTGCAGCACGCCCTTGAGGGTGTGGTAGACCTCGGCGCACCAGCGCAGGCCCTCGGCAAAGCTCGGAGCACCCACGGGCATGATCATGAACTCCTGGAAGTCAACGTTGTTGTCGGCATGTACGCCGCCGTTGAGGATGTTCATCATGGGCGTGGGCAGCAGGTGAGCGTTGACGCCGCCCAGGTACTGGTACAGCGACAGGCCAGCCGACTCTGTCGCAGCGCGGGCAACGGCCAACGATACGCCCAGAATGGCGTTGGCACCGAGCTTGGTTTTGTTGGGCGTGCCGTCGGCGGCAATCAGTGCGGCGTCAACGGCACGCTGATCGAAGGCATCGAGGCCCACGACGGCGTTGGCGCACTCGTTGTTGACATGCTCGACGGCCTGCGAAACGCCCTTGCCCAAGTAACGACCCTTGTCGCCGTCGCGCAACTCGCAAGCTTCGAAAGCGCCGGTCGAAGCGCCCGAAGGCACCATCGCGCGGCCGAAGCTGCCGTCCTCGAGCACGACCTCGACCTCGACGGTGGGGTTGCCGCGACTGTCGAGCACTTCGCGACCGTAGACGTCCAAAATATCGCTCATGTTGTCTCCCTCTCACTTGGAAACGTAGTTGATGCAAGCGACTGGCCGACGGTGCACCATCGGTGCGCCTCCGTAAGTTAGCCATGTCGCACTTTTTGCATTATGCCCTAAGTTAGCCGAGGGATACAATTGTTTTTCGAAAAATTAGCAGGAACGATAAGGCACGTCAGCCCGTCGCTCCCGCAGTCTTACTCCTCTGCCTTGGCAGCATCCCAGAGGTCGTTGAGGCCGTGGGTCGAAAGCTCGGCAAGATCAACATGGGCATCGGCCGCCATCTGCTCCATCGCAGCCCAGCGACGGCGAAACTTGGCCGTGCTCGCGCGCAGGGCGCTCTCGGCGTCGATGCCCTCTTTGCGCGCAACGTTGACCAGGGCAAAGAGCAGGTCGCCAAACTCCATCTCGCGCTCGGGCGTTCCGGGGGCCTCGGCCTCAAACTCGGCACGCTCCTCGGCGACCTCGTCCCACACATCCTGGACCGTCTCCCACTCAAAGCCCACGGCAGCCGCCTTGCGCGACACCTTCTGCGCCTGCATCAGCGCCGGCAGATGCGTGGGCACGCCGTCGAGCAGGCCCTCGGGCGCAGCTTCGCCCGCTGCCACGGCCTTGTCCTTGGCAGCCTTCTCGGCAAGCTTGACCTCATCCCAAATCTTGAGCACCTCGTCGGAGCTCTCGGCGTCCGCATCGCCAAACACGTGTGGGTGGCGGCGGATGAGCTTGGCGTCGATATCGTGCGCCACGTCGGCAAGCGTAAACTCGCCGGCATCCGCGGCAATCTGCGCATGCAGTACTACCTGCATGAGCACGTCGCCGAGCTCCTCGCGCAGATGCGTGGCATCATCGGCCTCGATGCAATCGAGCGCCTCGTAGGCTTCCTCGATCATGTTCTTGCCGATGCTCTGATGCGTCTGCTCGCGATCCCACGGGCAGCCATCGGGCTGACGCAGACGCCAGATAGTCTGCACCAGATGCTGCAGCTCGGCCGACGCGTCGACCAGCGTGGACAGGTCGCGCGAACCCTCGGCATTTTGCTGAGCCATGTGCTGCGCCATAGTTATTCCTCCTCCAGGACCACGTGACGGAACACGCCGCCCTCGTAGATGCCGTAGCTATGCGTACCGTCCTTGGGAATGCTCACGCTGCCGGGATTGAAGAGCCACAGGCCCGGGTGCGC
This sequence comes from Collinsella sp. AF04-24, assembly GCF_003465685.1. Lineage (NCBI taxonomy): Bacteria > Bacillati > Actinomycetota > Coriobacteriia > Coriobacteriales > Coriobacteriaceae > Collinsella > Collinsella sp. AF04-24. The sequence continues at coordinate 14,510 of NZ_QSBK01000013.1, read as the reverse complement.
GGCGCTTGCCTCGTTAACCTTGATGTGCGTATGGCCGTAGACGAGCGCGGAGCCCTCGGGCAGCGCGGGCGCGTGGTCGACGCTGTTGTGCATGCCGGCGCCAAAGACGTGGCCGTGCGTCAGGAACAGCTCACGGCCGGTCTCGTCAAACAGCGTGGCGTAGTCGGCCATGACCGGGAAATCGAGTACCATCTGGTCGACCTCGGCGTCACAGTTGCCGCGCACCGCGATGATGCGGTCGGCCAGGGCATTGAGCAGCGGAATCACACGCTTGGGAGCGTAATCGCGCGGCAGGTCGTTACGCGGACCGTGATAGAGCAGGTCGCCCAGCAGGACGATGCGGTCGGGCTGCTCGGACTCGATGGCGGAGCAGAGGCGCTCGGTCCAATATGCCGAGCCGTGAATGTCAGAGGCGATGAGGTATTTCATGAGGGATCCTTTCGGGATGGAGTTGACGGAGCCGGTCGCGGCGCGCCGCACGATCTTGTTATTCAAATCGCAGTGCCGCGCTCTGGGCCGCCTGCATCACGCGCTGGAGCGGCACGTCGTGCTCACGGGCAAGATGGGCGCAATCCTCGTACTCGGGCGCCGCACGCTCACTGCCGTCGGGCAGGGTGGCTACTTTGACGGCAACCTCGCCCCAAGGCGTCGTTACGCGCTCAAAGCGGCGTGGCAGGCAAACGCGCTCCATGACCTGGCGGCGGATGGCATTGGTCGTGGTTTCCAAAAAGATAATCGTCTGCAGGCGCTCGATATCCTCGTGGGTACAGATTACCTGCAACTGCCAGCCGGGACGGCCCTTCTTGCAATAGAGGGGCAGCCAGTGCGCCTCGCGCGCGCCGGCCTCGCGCAGGCGGTCGGCGGCGTAGGCGAGCACCTCGGGCGACGCGTCGTCGATATCGCATTCCAGCTTGACGATGGTCTCTGGCGCATCGGTCTCGCGGGACAGCGGAGATGTACTTCCACGTTGCATACGGTCCGGATCCTTTCCGCACGGGCTCGTTTTATTCATTCAAACGCTAGCACATCGGACGTGGCACAGGCGTGACTTTCGTCCGTCGCCGCCCTCACCCCTATCCAAACGTGTACGTCAGCCTCCAAACATGTCATTTTTTGTCGGTTTTGGAGGCTGACGTACACGTTTTGGAGCGGGGCCGCACCGCGCAGCCTTTCCGATCGATTTCGAGCTCCGGCGTGCGCAGTGTGTTGAGAGCTGCGCCATTACAATGAAGCGGATTCGCTTGACGCAAAGGAGCTGCCATGTCTGCTTGCCCGCTGGTCGATTGCCACACCCACACCTCGTTTTCGGACGGGCACGCCTCGTTTGAGGACAACGTCCGTGCCGCTGTCGCTGCCGGGTGCCGTGCCATGGTCTCAACCGACCACCTTACCCTGCCCGCCAGCATGGATTCCAATTGCGAGGTGCAGGTTGTCGAGGGCGACCTGCCGGCACATCGTCTGGCTTTTGAGGATGCCCGCAAGCTTGCCGCGCAAATCGCGCCGGAGCTCGAGCTTATCTATGGCTTTGAATGCGATTGGTACGAGGGCTGCGAGCCTTTGGTCGAGCGCTGGTCCCGAGGCGCCGTCGTACGCCTGGGCAGCGTGCATTGGATTGGTAACCCGGGCGATATTGCGGCAGGCGCCGCGGGCACGGCAGGGACAGAGGACGTCGCGCGCCCCGATACGCCCGACTCGCGCTGCGGTTGGATCGACGACGATACCAACCTGCATGTTTGGGAAAACCTGGGCGTGCGCGGCGTGTGGGAGCGCTACGTCGACGACTGGTGCCGTGCTTGCGAAAGCTCACTCAACTTTGACGTGATGGCCCATCCCGACCTGGTCATGCGCTTTTCGAAGGACGGCTTTGCACCCGACTTTGACCCCGCGCCGTTTTGGGAGCAGATGGCCGAGTGCGCCCACGATACGGGTCGCCGCGTTGAGGTCTCGACCGCCGCACCGCGCAAGGGGCTCGACGATTACTACCCCGCGACCGGGCTTTTGCGTCGCTTCGCCCACGCCGAGGTGCCGATCACTTTTGGCTCGGACGCGCACCGCGCCTGCGACATCTGCTGGAACATCCGCGAGGCCCAGGCCCACGCCTACGACTGCGGCTACCGAACCTTCGACATCCCCCACCCCACCGGCGAATGGGAATCCACGCCCCTCGCCTAGCCATCCCTTCATGAGTTGCGGTGAAATAGTTCCTGTTTATGGCCCTAAGACCGTCAAACAAGAACTATTCCACCGCAACTTCTATTTCATTGGCAACTCCCGAAAGACTGTCCCAAACGACTAGTCGTTTAAGAACGTCCCCAATGACTAGTGGCGGCGGGCGTTGAGTTCGCCGGCCAGCTCGTCGAGGGTGATGCCGTAACGCTCAAGGGTTACGAGCAGGTGGTAGACCAGGTCGCCGGCCTCGTAGCGGATGTGGTCGTGATCGTTATCCTTGCAGGCCATGATCACCTCGCTCGCCTCCTCGGCAAGCTTCTTGAGCAGCTCGTCCTCGACGTCGGTCAGCAGGCGGGCGGTATAGCTCTCCTCCGGCGACGCATCGCGACGACCGTGAATCACCTCGGCCAGTCCTGTCAGCGTCTCGCCGATATTTCCCGGCTGCACGTTAGCTGTTCTGACTCCCATGGTTATTTCCTCTCGTTACTGCAGCGTAAAGTAGGCACCGGTCTCATCGAACCGAGGCTTTGCGCCCTTTTTCTCAAAGAACTCGACGATGACGGCATGGGCCTCATCGAGCCTTTCCTTCTCGGCCTCGAGCCAGAGCGACTGCGCCCCGCAGGCATCAGTCAGGTGCACGCGGCATGGCACGCCCGCGCGGAGGAGCTCGGTGTTGCAGTCGGCGACCTCGAACGGCGTCACGACTTTCATTGCACTCCCCCTTCCACGCGCTTAAAGAAGCAGGTACGGTTGCCGGTATGGCAGGCCGGACCCGGCGAGTCCACCTTGACCAGCAGCGTATCGCTATCGCAGTCGGCCCAGAGCTCCTTGACCTCCTGCATGTTGCCGCTCGTCGCGCCCTTGTTCCAGAGCTCTTGGCGGCTGCGGCTCCAAAACCACGTGGTGCCAGTCTTGAGTGTCAGCCCCACCGACTCCTCGTTCATCCAAGCAACCATAAGCACCTCGCCAGTGTCATACTGCTGAACCACACAAGGAATCAGCCCGCGGGCGTCGTACGTAAGCTTTGAAGGATCGGTTATCTCTTCCATTTTTCTCCCCAATTTAAATCCCACAGGTCGGCGAGGGTTGTCCAGGTACCCGAAATTCCGAGCGACAAGCCCGACGACGCGTACTTAAGTACGCGAGGAGGGTTGGAGACGGAAGGTCGGGTGCCTGGGCAAGCCGCAGCATTAGAAGTCCAATCTCACGGGAATACCTTGAGAGGCCATATACTCTTTGACTTCGCGGATGCTGAAGGTTCCAAAGTGAAAGACGCTCGCCGCCAGCACAGCATCGGCCTCGCCCTCGATCACACCCTCGGCGAAATGTTCGAGCGTGCCCACGCCGCCGCTCGCGATGACGGGAATCGGCACCGCGCGCGCCACGGCACGGGTGAGCGCCAGGTCAAAGCCAGCCTTGGTGCCGTCGCGATCCATGCTGGTGAGCAAGATTTCACCGGCGCCGCGACGAGCCGCTTCCTCGGCCCACGCCACCGCATCGATACCCGTGGCGTTGCGACCGCCCGCCGTGAAGACCTCCCACTTGTCGGCATCCGGCTGACCGGGCAGGCCCACGCGCTTGGCATCAATCGCCACGACCACGGCCTGGCTGCCAAACGCCGCGGCGGCCTGGCTGATCAACGACGGATCGCGCACGGCGGCAGAGTTAAGCGACACCTTGTCGGCACCGGCGGCAACCATGGTTCGCATGCCCGCCAAGTCGCGGAAACCGCCGCCCACGGTATAGGGAATAGCGAGCTCCTCGGCCGCGTGCGCCGCCATCTCGATGGTCGTCGCGCGGTTGTCGCTCGTCGCGGTAATGTCCAGGAAGACGACCTCGTCTGCACCCTCGCGGTCGTAGGCGCGCGCCAGCTCCACCGGGTCGCCAGCATCGCGCAGGCTCACAAAGTTGACGCCCTTGACCACGCGGCCGTCCTTAACATCCAGACAGGGAATCACGCGTTTGGCAAGCATGGGCTACTCCTTCCCTCGGGCGGCGGCCAACGCCTGGGCCAGCGTAAAGTTGCCCTCGTAGAGCGCACGACCGGTAATGGCACCCTCGATGGCATCCTCGCCCACCGCGGCCAGTGCGCGGATATCATCGAGCGTCGAGATGCCGCCCGAAGCCACGACGGGAAAGCCCGCGACCTCGGCCACATGGCGATACGCCGCCACGTCGATGCCCGTCTGCATGCCATCGCGCGCGATGTCGGTATACACCAGATGCTTAAAGCCCAGCTCGGTGAGCTGCGCCACGGCGTCGTCGAGCGCCACACCCGCGCCGTCGCGCCAACCATTCACCTTGACCTGGTCGTCACGGGCGGCAATGTCTGCCACCAGTAACTCGCCAAAGCCTTGCGCCGCCACCTCGGCAAATCCCGGCTCGGTCACGAGCACCGTGCCTAGCGCGATGCGACGCGCGCCGTAGCCGGCCAGCTCGTCGATGCGCGCGAGCGAACGAACGCCGCCGCCCACGTCCGCGGACAGACCGTCGACGCCGCAGATGGCCTTAATCGCTGCCGAGTTGGCAGCGCACGCGTCCTCGTCCTCGCCAAAGGCAGCGGACAGGTCGACGACGTGCACCCAGCTCGCGCCCTGCTCGGCAAAGGAGCGGGCAACGGCCACGGGGTCGTCAGAATACACCTTACAGCGGCTCCGGTCGCCGCGCTCCAGGCGCACGACCTTGCCGCCGATCAAATCGATTGCGGGAAACAGAATCATCGGCCGGCCCCCTCGACGATGCTCACGAAGTTCTTAAGGATGCGCTGACCCAGCGCAGAGGATTTCTCGGGATGGAACTGGCAGCCCCACACGTTGCCGTGGCGCACGATGCACGGGAAGCTCCGTGTATAGTGCGTGCGCGCCAACACATCGGCGGCATCGACGTCGTCGGCCACCGCGTAGCTGTGAGTGAAATACATGTTGGCACCCTCGGCAAAACCGGCAAGCAACGGATCGGCCGCACCGGCGGGCGTCATGCGCACCTGGTCCCAGCCCACGTGCGGGACCTTCAGACGGCTCGACTCCAGGTGCGTGCACGAGCCACGCATGATGCCCAGGCCATCGACCCAGGGACCACCGGCCTGCTCGGAGGCATCGTCGTCCGCGTCCGCGTCCTCGTTCGCAGGCACGCCCTCGTTGCCGCGCTCAAAAAACAGCTGAAGGCCCAGGCAGATGCCGAGCAGCGGAGTTCCGGCGGCAACGGCATCGAGCACGGCCACCTCCTCGCCGCTCTGACGCATAAAGGCGATCGCGTCATAGAACGCACCCACGCCCGGGATGACCAGGCCGTCGGCGTTGCGGATCTGCTCCGGATCGTCCGACGTGCAGGCGGCAGCACCGGCGCGCGCAAGCCCGCGCACGACGCTCGACAAGTTGCCCTTGTGGTAGTCGACCACCACGATCTTCGGTTCGCCCACGCGACCCCTCCACTTCTCATCATCCAAAACCACCACAAAGAGGACAGGCATCTTCGTGGTGGTTTTACCCTTGTGACGGTTACAGCGAGCCCTTGGTGCTGGGGATACCCTGCACGCGGGGATCGAGTTCGCAGGCGCGGCGCATCGTGCGGCCCACGGCCTTAAAGGCGGCCTCGATAATGTGGTGCGAATTGCCGCCCGCCAGCTCGCGCACGTGCAGCGTGAGCTTGGCATCGCGCGCAAAGGCATAGAAGAACTCGACGGCCAGCTCGGTATCAAAGCTGCCCACGCGCTCAGTCGGCACGGGCAGCTCGCAATAGGCCTGCCCGCGACCCGAGATATCCACGGCGGCCATCACGAGTGTCTCGTCCATGGCGATCGCCGCGTCGGCAAAGCGCGTAATACCCGCCTTGTCGCCCAGCGCCTGGCAAAACGCCTCGCCCAGCACAATGCCCGTGTCCTCAACGGTGTGGTGCGCGTCGACCTCGACGTCGCCCACCGCATGCACCGTCAGATCGAACAGGCCATGGCGGCCAAAAGCGTTGAGCATGTGGTCGAAAAACGGCACGCCGGTCGAGATATCGCACACGCCAGATCCGTCCAGATCGAGCTTTACGACAATGTCGGTCTCGCCCGTCTTGCGGGTTACCTCGGCATAGCGGTCCATCTACATCTCCTCCTTCGCCAGCGCGGCAAACGCAGCCAGCACCTCGTCGTTTTCCTGCGGGGTACCCACGGTAATGCGCAGACAGTCCGCAAGCCCCGGCGCATAGCTAAAGTCGCGCACCAAAATCGAGTACTCGTCGCGCAGGCGCTCGCGCACGCGCGTGGCATGCGGCGTACGCACGAGCACAAAGTTCGCCGCGCTCGGCCATGCCTCCACGGGCATGCCCTCGGCAGCCATTGCGCGCAGGGCGCACAACTCGCGCTCGCGCTCGGATGTAACTTGCGCCGCCACGGGTGCATACGCATCGCGGGCACGCACGCAGGCAAGCGCTGCGGCCTGGCTCAGCACGTTGACCGAATAGATCTGGCGAATCGCCGCGAACACGTCGACGACCTCGGGTGCCGCAATCACATAGCCCAGACGCGTGCCGGCGGCACCAAACGCCTTGGACAGCGTATGTAGAATCACCAGGTTGGGATGCTCGGCGATAAGGCCTTGCGCCGTGGTGGCCGCGCCAAACGAATCGTCGGCAAACTCAACGTAGGCCTCGTCGACCATGACCATGCCGGGGCACGCATCGCACAGCGCCGCGACAAAGTCGAGCGGTGCCACGTCGCCCGTGGGGTTATTGGGCGAGGTCACGATGGCCAGGTTGCACTCGGGTGCCGCCGCAAGCACGGCTGCCTGGTCGAGCTCAAAGGTCGCCGGGTCGCGCCACACGTCGCGCACCTCGGTCTGGCACAGAGACGCAAAGAACGCATACTCGCTAAAGCACGGCGGGCAGTTGAGCAGGGTCCTCCCCGCGCCGCCAAACGCCAGCAGGCAGTTATAGAGCAGCTCGTCACCGCCGTTGCCCACGCAGATATTCTCGCGCGTCACGCCATGCCAAGCGGCAAGCTCGTCGCGCAGGTCGTTGGACATGGGGTCGGGATAGCGGTTGAGCGGCGTGGCGGCAAGCGCCGCATCAACCGCCTCGCGCACGCCGGCCGGCACGGGGTAGGTGTTCTCGTTTGCCGAAAGGTTGATGCGCGTGGGCGTAAAGTTGGGATCGTAGGGCTCAATACCGGCCAGGTAAGGCTGGACGAGCTCCTTCATGCGCGGCGTGAGTTCGGCCATATTAGGCCTCCTCACCGGTCACACCGGCGCCATCCGCGCCCGCAGCCGCCGTCAGGTCCACGCCCTCGGCGACCGTCGCCACGGCGTCGCCCGGCCAGGCAACCTTAGTCAGGTCGGCCGCGGCCAGAGACTCGGCACTCACGGCATCCTCGCCCTGCTCCAGCACACGGCGACGCAGAGCGGCGGAAAGCGCGTGTGCCCACAGGCCCTCGGCCTCGGCCAGGCGCTGCGTAGCGGGAGCGTCGGAGAGCAGACCCTCGGGCGTATAGCAAATGACGCTCGAGCGCTTAACGAACTCTTCGACCGAAAGCGGGTTGGAGAACATGGCCGTGCCGCCGGTCGGCAGCGTGTGATTGGGGCCGGCAACATAATCGCCGAGCGGCTCGGAGCTCCAGGCGCCCACAAAGATGGCGCCGGCGTTGCGAATACCGCCGAGCAAGCCCATCGCATCCTTGCAGTGCAGCTCCAGGTGCTCGGGCGCCACGGTGTTCACGGCCTCGACGGCGGCGGCCATGTCGGCGGCGACCACGATGGTGCCCTCGTTATCGAGCGAGGCGCGCGTGATCTCGGCGCGCGGCGACTGCGCCACCAGGATGTCGATGCCCGCCTCGACCTCGCGCGCAAACTGCTCGTCGCAGGTCACCAGGTAGCAGGCAGCCAGCGGATCGTGCTCGGCCTGCGCCATAAGGTCGGCAGCAACCACCATGGGCTTGGCCGTGGCATCGGCCAGCACGCAGACCTCGGAGGGGCCGGCGACCATGTCGATACCCACGTCGCCCGAGACAACCTGCTTGGCCGCAGCGACAAAGGCGTTGCCCGGGCCGGTGATCTTGTCGACACGCGGAATGGTCTCGGTACCGTACGCCAGCGCGGCCACGGCCTGGGCGCCGCCCACCATATAGATCTCGTCCACGCCGCCGAGCTTGGCGGCCGCGAGCGTATACGGGCTAATCAGTCCATCCTTTTGCGGCGGAGTCACCATAACCACGCGCTTGACGCCGGCGACTTTGGCGGGAATGGCGTTCATAAGCACCGTGGAGGGATACTGCGCGCGGCCACCCGGCACGTAGATGCCGGCAGCGGCAAGCGGGGTCACCTTAACGCCGAGCATCGTGCCGTCCGGGCGCGTGGTAAACCAGCTCTGCTCGACCTCGCGCTGGTGGAACTCGCGGATCTGGCGCGCAGCCTTCTCGAGCGCGGCGACAAAAGACGGATCGAGGCCTTCGAGCGCGGCATCGATCTGCTCCTGCGAAAGACGGAAACTCTGCAGCTTAACACCGTCAAAACGCTGGCAGTAATCGCGCACCGCGGCATCGCCGTTGGCACGCACGTTGGCCACGATATCGCGGGCGGCGTCGACGATGTTTTGCGGCAACACGCCCTTGCGGTTGAGCTGGTTGGTAACGAGGCACTCACCGGGAGCAAGCTTGATAGTCTTCATATCGGTATCCCCTATCGGTCGAGGTTTTGTTCGAAAAACGAGAGGCCGGGCGGCGGCGCCAATCGGCCCGCAGCCCGTACGTTGGGGCGCCCGTGCACGCTCGCGCTATTGTGCCGAGCCCGCGACGGGCTCAAAATGCTTGTCCTTAACGGCCACGGCCAGGCGATCTGCCAGATTGCGTACGCGCGGATCTAGGCGCGCGGCACCCGGATTGACGAAGAAGCGGGCCGTGCAGTCCATGATGCGGCCGGTGATGATCAGGTCGTTATCGCGCAGCGTGGCACCCGTGGCGGTAATGTCCACGATGCGATCGGTCATGCCGACAATGGGCCCCAGCTCGATATTGCCGTGCAGCGAGACGATATCGGCGTTCACGCCGCGCTCGGCATACCAGGCGCTCGCGATGCGCGGATACTTGGTGGCCACGCGAAGCGACCCGCGACGGGCATAGTTGCGCTCGGCCTGGCCGGCGCGCCACGCGGGCTCTGCCTCGATAAACGTGCACAGGCCGTAGCCCAGATTGACCAGCTGCAGCAGGTTGAGGTCTGCCTCGATAAGCGAGTCCCAACCGCAGATGCCGCAATCGGCACCGCCGCAGCCCACAAAGGCGGGCGCATCGCTGGGGCGCACAATGACAAACTCGATATCTCCGACCGCGCCCTCACCGGCACGCGTGTCGCGGCCGCGCACGATTAGGTGACGGCCCGGATCGCGCAACTCAGAGACGTCCAGGCCCGCGGCTTCGAGCACGTCGAGCGTATCGGCCTTGAGCGAGCCCTTGGGCACGGCGATGCGCAGCGGGCCCTCGGCGCCACGGCCCGCGGCGTGATCGCCATCGGAAGCGGCGTCCTCGGCCGAGGTGCGCGCGGCCTCCAGGCGCTCGAGCGAAAAGGCGAAGCCCGCCGCCGGCACCTCGATACCGTCGCCAAATGCGCCGGTAAAGATGGAGTCATAGCGTCCGCCCGAACCGACCGGATCGGGCAAGCCGCCGGCATAGGCCTTAAAGACCAGGCCCGTGTAGTAATCGAAAGAGTTCATGATAGAGAAGTCGAACGACAGCACCTGGGCGTCCTCGGGTGCCAGGCCCTCGACCAGGGCACGCAGCTCGCGCGTCAGCGGCGCGACGATACCGGCGGCCTCCAGCAGCGCGTCCACGCGGTCGAGTACCTCGGCACCGCCGTGCAGACGCGGCAGCTCGCTAATGGCGGCCTTGACGGCATCGGACTCGACGCTTGCCGCCACGTGGGCATCGAGGCCCACAAAGTCGTTGGCGTGCACGCAGCGCAGGGCCTCGGCAGCCAGCTCGCGATCCTCGCACGCCGCGAGCAGCTCCTTAAACGGACGCACGCTACCTGCGATAATGCGCGCATCGGGCAGCGCCAGCTTGCGCACCGCCTCGGCCACGAGCGAGACAATCTCGACATCGCCCGCGGTGTCGCCCGCACCGATAAGCTCAAAGCCCAGCTGTGTAAACTGGCGCGAGCCGCCGGCATTGCGCTGGCACTCACGAACCACCGGCGCCTCGTAGCGAAGGCGTAGGGGCAGGTCGGCCGCGCGCATGCGGGTCGAAACCAGACGCACGATCGGCAATGTGTTGTCGGGACGGACCACCAGCAGGCGACCGTCATCGTCAAAGAGCTTAAACGGCGTGTCCGCAATGCGGCCGCCTTCCTCGAGCGAACCCTTGTCCTCGAGCAGCGGCGTCTCGACCGGAAGGTAATGATGCTCCCTGAAGCAGCCCTTCACCGTACATGCGATCTCCTCGCGCGCCTGAGCCTCCTCGGGCAATATGTCCCGGAATCCCCACGGTGTGGCCGTCATCTGGTGAGCCTCCTCATGCTGTGTTTCATATAGAGCAGAAGACCGGCGTAGCTCCGCCGGTCTTCTGGGTACTTTAGCATACTAGAGTGCTTGCGGGGAAAATCCGTCGCAGCCGCTCACACCGTATTCATCTGTAAACATAGGGTAGGTTACCGCAGCCCGACCCCACCTAGGCGCCAATCGCACGACGATACTCTGCCATCACCTGCGCATCGGCAGCTGCGGGGTCGACAAAATAGCGCCCGTCATAGGTCTCGGCCGAAACAACTCCGCGATAGCCGCGCGCCACCAGCCTATCCAGGTCGGCGCGCATATCGCGGTCGCCGTCACCCCAGGCAAGATGCGTCGTGCCATCTGCCGCAACATCGACAAAATGCACGTGGGCGACATCATCGCCAAGCAGATCGAAATAATCGTCGATGGTATCCCCCGCCACCGCCATAGCGCCCATATCCAGACACGCCTTAAGTGCCGGATGGTCAACCGCCTCGATCATGCGCTTCGTATCGGCCGCCGAGTTCACGATCATCGACTCAACTGGCTGCAGGGCCTCGAGCACCAGTCGCACGCCGCGCTCTCCCGCATGCTCGGCAATCGCACGCAGCATCGAGGCGCTGCGACCCCACGCGTCCTCGATCGGCTCGTTCAAAAATGCCCAGCCGCTCGAGACCATGACCTGCTCGGCTCCAAGTTCCGCCGCGATATCTACAACGTTCTTAAAGTACGCGAGCGTGCGGGCACGCGCTTCATTCCCGCGCGCCGCGATATTCCACGGCTTGGGGTTGTTCTGTTCGGGACAAAGTCCCACAATCCGAACCCCATACCGCTGTGACAGCTCCCGCACCTGCTCGATCGAATCGTATCCATGGCAATCGACATACAGATGCATCGCCCCGGTCCAAAGCTCGCAACACGTGTAGCCCGAGGCCGCTGCCGAGGAAAAGAATTCCTCAAGGTCAAAATAACGATGGCTGATATTCATGACGGCAAGCTGCGGATACTCCATCTTGTCCACCTTTCGGCAAAAGGGCGCCGCAGCACAATGTGCGCGACGCCCCCTCTTATATTGTTTTAATTATGACGGATACCCTACTGGACACCAAGCACTCCAAAGAACGCGCCGGCGATACTCACGAGTAGGATCACGAGCATGATGAGCAGCGGATTCATCTTCTTCTTGAGCATGAGATAGACAATTCCAAACAGCCCCATCGTGACAAAGCCCGGGAAGATTCCGTTGAGCAGCTCGGCGAGCGTCTGAGCGCCATCGCCCGCGCCGACCATGAGCGGAATGTCCACGGTGACCATCTCCATGGTCATAGCGCCGATCACCATGGCACCCATGATAGAGGCCATCTTGACGATCGTGTCCATAATGCCCGATTCCTGGACCTTGCTGATCATGTCCGAGCCAAAGCGATATCCCACAAACGTCAGCAGGTAACGGATGATGTAGTGGGGAACGTTGAACACGAGCAGGAACAAAATCGGGCCAAGAATAGAGCCCTGCAGCGCCAGCGACGTGCCGACACCCGTTGCCAAAACTCGCAGCGTACCCCAGTAGAAGGCATCGCCCACGCCGGACAGCGGTCCCATCAAAGCAAGCTTGACATTAGAGATCGCGCTCGTGTCAAAGTTATCTTCGGTGGCGTTGACTTCTTCCATTGCGGCAGCAATGGACATGGGGAGCGTCGAGATGTACGGCGTGACGTTATAGAGCTCCATATGGCGCTTAAGGGCGGCCTTAAAGTCCGCATCCTGCGGATACAGCTTGCGAAGGATCGGCATAAGGGCCCACATAAAGCCGATATGGCCCATACGCTCGTAGTTCCAGGAATGCTCATAGGGAATCGAGCGCCAGAACAGCCTCTTGAGGTCTGCGCGGGAAATCATTCCGTCGTAAGAAGACTCAAACTTAAAACTCATCGAACCCACTCCCAATCGCAGGATCCTCGGTTGCCACTGCGGGCTGCTCCGCCTTTTTCTTGTCACCCAAAACCGTCATCGCGACGACGATGATCGCGGCAAATATCGCCACGCCCGTCGTGCTAATGCCAAAGTAGGCGACGAGGAAGAAGCCAGCGAAGAAGAACGGAGCCACCGTTTTGTTCATAATCATCTGCGCCAGCATCGCAAAGCCGAGTGCGGGCAAGAAGGCGGCGGCGACATCCATGCCGGTCTGAACGAAATCGGGGATGATGTTGAGCAGGCTGGCAACAGCATCGGCACCAAAGAAGAATGCCAGGGGAATGATCAGCAGGCCGCACCAGCTCTGCGCGTAACCGGCGATGAGCATGTTGCGCGTGATGGCCTTGGTGTCTCCGTCCTCGACATTTTTGTCGATACGGTGCACCAGCAGCAGCATGACCGGCTGGCCCAGGGCCGTATCGAGCGCCAGGACGATCGTTGCGATGGGAATGCCCAGGGTCAGGGCCGCCGAAGCGTCCGCGCCGGCCTGCATGGCAAGCGACACGCCCAGAATGGTTCCGGAAATCGTATCGGGCGGGTTATACGCACCGACCGAGATGGCACCGACCATGGCAAGCTCCATCGTGGCGCCCATAATGGTGCCGGTCACCACATCGCCCATGACAAGGCCGACCAACGGTCCGAGCACAATGGGGCGCTGAAGGTAACTCGTACCGGTCAGCCACTCGGAATAGCCCAAAAGGGCAATCAGGAAAATCAGGATCGTCTTGATAACCATGACAGCCCCTAACCGATGACCTTTGCGGCGTCAGTCTTCGCATCCGCCGGAATCATCTGAATGAACAGCTCATAGCCCTCGCCGAGTAGCTCCTTCACGTAGGCCTCGTTCTCGGACGTAAGGAATACGCTCGTCGAGACCTGGCGGGCATCCTCGCTAAAGGCCACATTGCCGAGGTTGATCTTCTTGACGCCCATCGCCCTGGCGACGGCACCGGCCTGTTGGATCGTCTCGCAAACCACGAAGAGCTTGTACTTGTCGGTCACACCGCTCTGGAGCGCCTTGACGGCATCCTCGGTGTTTTTGACGACGACCTTGCATCCTTCGGGCTTTGCAAGGGACAGGGCCTGCAGACGAAGCTTGTCGTTGAGGACCGTGTCGCTCACTAACAGGATGCAGTCGGCACCCAGAGCCGAGGTCCAGCTAACGGCAACCTGGCCGTGAAGCAGTCGATAGTCCACGCGAATCATCTGAATCATGATGTGCTCCTAACGATTAAAACTCATCGAGTTCGGCCTGCCCCAGCAGGTCGTTGACGTACTTGACCTTGGTGTCGTCCGCCTCGACGATCTGGCGAATGGCCTCATCGATCGGGGTGGAGTCGGGCACGAACAGCAGCTGAATAAGGAGCGGCAGGTTCATATTGGTCACAAGGTGCGTGTTGGGGCGCGTCTGGACGATCTTGGTGAACTCGTTGTTGACGCTGCCGCCAAAGAGGTCGGTGCAAACGACGACCTCATCGTCCGCGGCAAAGTCGTCCAGAATCGCCGCAGCCTCCTTGACCAGGTCCTCGTTTCCGTCGACATACATAGACAGCGCATGGACGTTTTCGCGCTCGCCGGAAAGCAGGCCGATGCTCTCGACGATTCCAGACGCGAAATGAGCATGGGACGCCACGATAAACTGCCTCATTCGATTCCCCTTTCTTGCGAACTTCGGCATAAAAATGCCCGGACGCATGCGCCCGGGCAGGGTGCTTCTTGATCAGTAGCTAATTTGTCGCCGATTAGTAATCGAACTGGTGATAGTAGCGACGGTAGTTGAGGTTGTGCTTGGTGACCGTCTCGTAGTAAGCGGCAAGGCGATCGGTGATCAGCGAGGAGAGGATCCACGGAGACACGATGACGCGGAACTCGTCGTCAAGGCCCGGGATCGCGAACTCGGCGGTGTC